>CAZKGB010000352.1:0-3214 GCA_964551935.1 uncultured Lentimicrobiaceae bacterium
GGGCTTTCAGCCCGTTTTTTCTCAGATTCTTTTAGTGATAACGCGATGATTATCTTCAGTTTGTCCCCTTTTAAATATTTAGACTTTAAACAACTTCTAATTGTAAATAGGATAAATAATGTCGGGGGGTAAATTCTTTCCCGTAAGCTTGATACTTTACCTTTTATTGCCTACCTCATGTCGAAGTAAAATTAATTTTCTCCTTTCGGGTCTTTACATGACGTTAAAAAAACCACGGAAACATATATTACAAAAAACGTTTCCTGTGTAATATTATTATTATTTTTGCATCCTAAATAAAATGTGCTTTTGGTGGTTACGCTATGGTGTGGCCGGTAAAAAAACGTTATACCAAAGAACAAATTAATAAACGAATGAAACACCCATGATTGCTTTTAAACACACAAGGAAATGATTAAAGCATTTCTTTGCGTCTCAGCGTCTTTGCGGTTAAAAATTTAAACAGATGAAACATTATAAAATCTTTTTAGTGACCGTGCTACTGGCCGCCATTCCAAGGCTGTGGGCACAAGAAACCAAAGAGCTGTCGTTGCAACAGGCCATCGACTTTGCCATGAACCACAATTATGGTTTACTCAGCTCCGAAAAAGATATAGAAGCAGCCAAACAAACGGTAATAGAACAAACGGGCCGCGGCTTACCTCAGCTGAATGCGACCGTGGGATACAAGGATAACATTGCACGTCCGACCAGCCTGTTACCCGGCGAGTTTCTGGGGCAGCCGGGGACGGATGTGGAAATACAGTTTGGTACCCGCTACAACGCCAACGTTAATGGAAGTGTTACACAGCTTATCTTTTCGGGCGAATACCTTATCGGTCTTAAAGCGGCCAGAACCTTTTTTGAAAAAACCAATATTGATTTTTTCAAGAACAAGGTTGCCCTGAAAAAGCAGGTGGCCGAATCGTATTACAACGTGCTGGCCACCCGTGAGGCACTTCGGATTGTTGACAGCACGCTGCAAACCACTCAAAAACTGTACAACGAAACAAAACAAACATTTGAAGCAGGACTGGTGGAGGACACCGACGTGGATCAGCTGGAGTTGCTGGTTGAAAACCTGAAGGCTTCTAAAACCAACTTTATTAACCAGTTGGGGATAACCGAAGCCTATTTAAAGTTTTATCTGGGAATGGAGAGCGCCGATACCATTATTTTAACCGATGATATTAATAAGCTGATTGAACAGAAAAAGCAGACTATTCTGCTTCAAAAACAGTTTAATTATCGCAACAACCCCGACTATGCCTCGCTGTTTAAACAGAAAGAGATTTCGGCTTTGCAGATTGATTTGGCCAAGTCGGCTTACTGGCCGTCTGTTAATGCAAATTTAAATGCATCTACCAATGCACAACGTAACAGCTGGAATTTTTTCGATACGAATGAAAAATGGTTTTTTTCATCTTTTTGGGGTGTAACCATGAACATACCTATCCTTTCGGGAGGCCGGCGAAGAGCAAAAGTTAAGCAGGCTAAAATTGCTTTTGATCAGATAAATCTAATGGAGAAACAACTGGTTACCCAGCTGGAACTTCAATATCAAACAGCAAAAAACGATTATGTAAACGCTATGATGGTGCTGAAAAACAAAGAAAAGAATCGCTTCGTTGCCGAAAAAATATACAACAAAACACAGGAAAAATATGTAAATGGAATGGCCGGAAGTCTTGATATTCTCAACACTCATTCGCAATATCTTACCGCCGAGAATCAATACATCAATGCTTCGGTAAGCTTTTTAAGGGCTGCCGAATCGCTGCAAGCCATCTTAACCGAAATGCAATCTCAATAACAATGAAAAAGCAGGAAATAGCTCAAAAGATTTGTTCGCTCTATAAATCTTTTGGAATAAAAAGTATTACCATGGATGATGCCGCAAGGCATCTGGGAATCTCAAAAAAAACCCTTTACCAATACTTTTCTGATAAATCGGAGCTGGTACAGGAAGTGGTGAGCCAGGAGATAAAAGCCAAACAGGATAATTTTTCCCCGTTATCAAATGAAAGTTTCAACGCACTGGATGAATTATTGGCGTACTATAAAGTTCAGATAAAAATGATTTTCGATTATAAACCGAATTTTATTTACGATTTGAAAAAATACTACACCGATATTTACAATAAGTATGTAAACATTAAACGTGAAAAAATTATTGATTCGGTAAAGCAGAATCTTTTAAAGGGAATAAAAGAGGGAAACTTTAGAGCTGACCTCGACGTGGACATCATCAGCCGTATTACCTTGATGCGTATTGAGGGGATGATTCATTCGGGATTTTTTACCATTGATGAAATGATGTCGCCCAAGGTATTTACCGAGATATTTTATTACCATGTTTACGGTATCGTTACCGATAAAGGACGTGCCTATTTTGAAAAACACAAACAAGAATTAACCATACAATAAAAAGAAATAGTATTATGAAGCGAATAGTATTGACCCTGTTAATCGGTCTAACCCTTTTTTCGTGTACGTCGAAAAAAGAGACGAAATCAGCCGATGAAATACGAAATCAGGTTAACCGGTATAAACGCGAAGTTAAAAAGCTGGAACAACGCATTGCCAACCTGGAACAACAACTTGATACCATGGGGCAGGGGCAAACTGCCGGCAGGGTGATAAATGTTAATACACTTAAGATAAGCCGTCAGTCTTTTAAACATTTTTTTATTGCTACAGGAGCTGTTGAGGCTAAAAATGAATCGTATGTCAGTCCTCAAACCAGCGGTAAAATTACGCACATCTATGTTGAGGAGGGCGACAAGGTAACCCGAGGGCAGTTGTTGGCCCGGCTCAATACCGAGATTATTGAAAATAATATTGACGAGGTAAAGGTAAACCTTGAACTGGCTCAAACGCTTTTCGAAAAGCAAAAGGAGCTGTGGAATAAAAAGATAGGGTCAGAGGTGCAGTACCTGCAGGCTAAAAACAACTATTTTTCGTTAAAAAGCAGGTTAAAAACTTTGCAGTCGCAATACGATCTCTCTTTTATTAAATCTCCCATTAACGGAGTGGTTGATGAGGTTTACCAAAAAGTTGGCGAGATGGGAACCCCCGGTATGAGATTGGTTCACGTGGTAAGTCTTTCACCACTTACCTTGAAAGCTAAAATATCGGAACGATATATTCCGGCCATTAAGGTTGGCGACTCGGTGTTGGTTACCTTTCCCACTTTTCCGGATATGAAAATAAT
>CAZKGB010000353.1:0-3201 GCA_964551935.1 uncultured Lentimicrobiaceae bacterium
TCCTGCCTGCCATCCTTCGGCTGGTAAACCGGCAGGTAATATCCCCATTCTCCATTCTTAAGTCTTCCCCCGTTTGCGTGGCGGTTTTCGATTTGAAAAACGAAGATGAAACAAGAATAAATGGTGTTTCCATTACTATTTTATTAGTTTTGTATGATTAATGGAAACAAAAAAAACCATATTGGTTTGTCCTATGGATTGGGGTTTGGGTCATGCAACCCGTATGGTTCCTGTTATTGAAGCGCTTAAAAGAAGGAAAAACATCCGGCTGTTGTTAGGTGCCGACAACCGTCCGCTGGAATTTTTAAAACAGCGTTATCCCGGGTTGGAATTGATTAAATTTCCGGGATATGCTCCACGATATCCCGTTAAAGGCGCTATGGTGTTAAAAATGATTACCGAGATGCCTGAAATGAAAAAGCAGGCCGATAAAGCGCACCTGTTTCTGGAAGCACTTATTGATGAAAAGAAAATTGATTTGGTTATCTCTGATAACAGGTATGAGCTTTGGTCGGAAAAGGCAACGACGGTTTTTGTTACCCATCAGCTGAATATTCAAACGCCCAGGTATGGAGGAGTGGCTAAACCTGCCTTGCGCCAGATGATTTACAGCTACATAAAAAAACATGACGAACTGTGGATTCCTGATGGTGCCGGTGAAAACAACCTTTCCGGTGAACTATCGCATATCGATAATTATCCGTTAACAAATTATCATTTTATTGGCCCTTTAACAAGGTTTCAGTATGTTAAGCCACAGCTTCCCGAACAGAATATTGATTTGTTAATTTTACTTTCGGGACCCGAGCCTCAGCGAACCATTTTAGAAATAAAATTAAAAGATCAGGCGTTTCAGTCGGGTTTGAGTACAGTGATTTTACAAGGCCGTACCGAGGAAAGCCATCAGATAAAGATGGGAAACGTTGTCATCTTTTCTCACCTTCCCGATGAACGGTTTGCAGGTATGATACTAAAAGCCAAAACCATTATTTGCCGGCCGGGTTATTCCAGTTTGATGGATTTGGCATGGTTTGGAAAAAGGGCGGTATTTATCCCCACACCGGGGCAGACCGAGCAGGAGTTTCTGGCAGAGTCGTTAAAACAAAAAGGCTTTTATTATTATCAAAAACAAAAAGAGTTTAACTTACCGAAAGCGCTGTTACAATCAGAAAACTATCATGGTTTGAAAATGCAAAACGACGGGCAGGTTTTGGAAAGCAGGATAGAAGCACTGCTGAAAAGAGAGCAGTAACCATCAAACATCTTATATAATTATTTGCTGAATAATTCAAAACGGCTATCTTTGCAGCCGCAATAAAAAGCCTCCTTAGCTCAGCTGGTAGAGCAGCTCACTCGTAATGAGCAGGTCGCGGGTTCGAGTCCCGTGGGAGGCTCTTTGACTTATTTTCGTTTTTTAAATACTTGTTTACCGAAGTCGGTATCCCTATCCCAAAATCACACACACAAGTTACAATACTTTTATTTCGTGTATTATACTGGGTAAAAGTGTATCCTGCTATTTTTGATTGTGCATGATCAAAAATGTTGTTTAACAGCTCTGACAACGAGTTTCCTTATGGCTTTAAAAACCGGGAATAAGTAAAATCCAGGATAATTACTTTAGCAGGAAACAATAATAGTACGATTTATTGATTTTTCGACCTGCACTGTAGCTTCCTTCAGGAACTCAATTATCTTTTTACAATCTTCCCGGTAAAGACTGCCGTCTGTTTTTGAGTATCAAAAACCACTGCAATATAGATGCCTGCCGGAAGTGATTCCATGTTTAAGTTAACGCCATTGCCATTAATGGTGTATGTTTTTACTAAAGATCCGGCCTGGTTATAAAGTTTTACCTCTCCCATTATGTTTTCGGACAGCTGTAGGCTTGTAGCATTTTGTACCGGATTTGGTGAAACAGTGGCGGAGAGTCTGTTTTTATGTTGAATACCAACGGCAGTGCTGTACAGGTAAGAAACATCGGAAACTACGTTGTCGTAATAATCCATCGACATTAAAACAAAACCGGGACTAATTTCGTTGGTGTACCAGTCGTAGTAAAGTGACGGAATGCTGTCGTTAGAAACAAGTGCCCAGTTTCCGGCCATCAGAATCCACGAGCTGTCGTATTCAACGCTAACTGTTTTTACCCGCAACGAATTAAATGTTCCTGTGGGAAGAATAATACTCCCCCATGCATCAACCTCAACAGATTTGTTGGTGCTGTTTTTAAAGCGTATTGAATCAGCTCCCGGAATGGGACTGCTAATGGTTTTTTCGTAATAAAAACTTTCATTGCGTTGGTTACCGTATTCCATTGGAAAATCGATTAAAATTTCTTGGGGTATTAGGTAAAAAGCCATAACACCCATTTCATCTGCCGAACCAATATATCCGAGGGAGGCAAGAAAGTCATCGTTTTTATCACAAAAAACAAAACTGGTATCAACATCGGTAAGCAGCTTAATAACATAATTTGCGTTTGGAAAGCTGTCGGCATAGGGTGTCCATGAAGGTAACTCGGTATATAGTGTATCGAAATAGTCGGCCGTAGCAGCTGCAAAATTCCAGGTTTGGTTAGCGCCGGCATCACCCGGAACAATAGAACTGTCGGGGATGGTGTCGTTAGCCTGAATTATCATTACCCCCTCAGAAGCAATGTTTGCGTTGGTAATGGTAATTTGGGAAAATCCTAACAGCGTTAAGCTTGTGAAAATAAAAGTAAACAGATGTTTTTTCATTGTGTTTTGGTTTTAATTTATTGTACAAATATAGGCAAGTTGTTCGAACAAAATGCAATTTAATGGTTAACGGCAACGGGTTCTATTCTGATTCATCACTTTTCAAATGTAAAGCGATAGGTTTCGGCTCCCTCTCCAACGGCGTAGCCGAGATAAGGGCCAATAAAGTCCACTTTAAACATGGGCAGCTGGGTATAAACAATTTCGACAGGTTCCCAGGTATAGCCGCCATCCTGCGTATGGAAGAGCTTGTAGTCAGTGTGGTTTTCAAGATTCATCGTCTTGTCGGTAGCGTACCCTTCGTTGTTGGTAATAAACTCCACCGAGCTAAAGGAGTTGGCATTTGCCGCAATGACTTTTTCCCAGGTGTCGCCGCCGTCGTTAGTAATAAGTACAGCAGCTCCTCCCTGGCTTTCTTTACCCACTAACCAGCCATGTTCGTCGGTAATAAAGAAGGCTC
>CAZKGB010000354.1:0-3194 GCA_964551935.1 uncultured Lentimicrobiaceae bacterium
AAAAAATGCTCCTGACCTGCCCTTCCTTTCCGAAAGGGCAAGCCAACCAAATTTCCCACCTTTTTTTATTTTATTAGGAGCATTTTATCAATTTGAATAGTTTGAATGAATGATATTTTTTTTGATGACAATTTATGGCAAAGTGATAGTATAAGTATCGTGGTTTACGGTTATGGTTACCTCTTTATCGCATGTTCCATCGCCAAAATCTACGACGCGGGTAGGGAAACCGGCCGGATTTATCTCTTTTACGCCACTGACAGGATAATAAATATACTGGTTCCAACAAGCTGTTTTGATGGTAATGGGTGAAGTGATGTTGGTGGAATAGCTAACCCCCACACTGCTTATGCCGCTGCTGTTACCTGTAACTTCATACACATCATCAAAGGCATCACCGGTATTTTCACCGGCAGTCCAGGTAAGGCCCTTGGTTGTTTCCCAACTAATATACCTGCCTGTTTCATTGTAGGTAAGTTTTCCGTTTTTTACATTGGTTACAATCGTTAAATGGCCATTTGCATCACGATGCATAGCATTGTAGCTTAAGGTTCCTTCAATAGTGATATCATTAACGATAAAATTATCAAACGTTACTGTAAGTTGTGAATTGGGATCGCGGTAATATCCCATGTAATGAATTTCAATCTTTCCGGATCGGGTACGGTTATCATATCCGACGCATCCCGAGCCAAAATCGATGGTGATGTTGTGTGTACTGGTGTCGGCAGTAACAACGGCACATGCCCCTACACTGATGGAAACAGGAAATTCAATGGCGTTGATGGTGCTGTCAATAGCTTCTTCAGCCATTTTTAATATGTCGTCAAATTCGTTATCGGCAGCGGTTTCATCATTGGTTGTTTGATGATCAAGTGCTTCAAGAATAGAGCCGTCTTTACGACAAGAGCTAAAGGCAGTAACAATAAATATAGTTACTGTTACGGCTAGTAATGCAATCAAAAATGAATGAATTGCTGATGTTTTTGTTAAAGTTTTCATGACTTAAAATTTAAATTAGGTAATCAATTTTGAGCCAAAAATAAGATGAGGATAAGGCGAATTAAAGTTTTTTCAACCAACAGCCTGTTTTTTGAAGTCAAAAGGCAATTTCTATCACTTTAACAAGTTTCGGGCTTCTTTTGTATAATGTAACGGAATTTCTATTCGTTGTTTATCTTTTTTAACTATAAAATGGGCATCTTGATAGGCAACAGGCAAATGTTTATAGTCGGGATGGCCTGAAAGACCAAATGGTTCGGCAGTTTGACGAAAAAAACTTCTGTCGTATTTTCTGTTGTTGTTTTCATCATAAAAGCAGCTTACGGCATAGTCGCCCGGTTCCAAATGATTAAAAATAATGAGTGCCGTATCGGAGGTGGCGCGGGATGATTTTTTCCGAAAGCAATACTCTTTTTCGCGGGGAAATCCTTTTTCTCCTTTCCAAAGCAGAACCCGTACGGTATCGCCCGGGGGCTGAATGCCGGTTATAAGCACCCTCAAGGATAAGGGCTGAGCTATTAATACAGCATGCATTGTCAGAACAATAGTCAATATAAGATGCTTCTTATACTTTTCGGGGTTAAAATCCGATATTGAAAATAGATTCATTTTTTATGGCAGTTTGAGATTGATTAAAGTTACACGAATTCACTCTGGCTTTAATTAAATCGGTCAAGCAATTTTACCGGTGCTTCAATAAGTTTAATCGTTAAATATAACAAGTTTACCATGGTTATACAATCGAGTTGTTTTAACAAAAGTAATGAACAATTTGGATTAAAAAAAATAATTTCAATAAACCGGCCTGAGTTCAAGGGTTCAGCAAATCAAAGCATTATTAATTTTTTTACGGTTTTTACGGCCTATTCGTTAAAAACCTCAACTTGTTCAAAAGTCTTCTATTTACTAATTGGCTTTATTGGCTTAAATTCCATGGTATTTGATTGAAAAAAATATATTCTGACAGATTGTTTGCTTACTTTTGCTTTCAGATGAAAGATAAATTAATCCATACTGAATCGGAAAGCATACTTACAAGCCGGAAATACAAAATTCTGTTTCACCTTCTTTTTTGGTTGGTTTACATTGGTAGTATTACACTCTTTTTCGGAAACATGATTAACTTAAAGGTGGTGTTTTTTCGTACCGTTATATCCGCCTTTTTTAATGCTATTTTGGTTTATGGGAATCTTTATTTCCTGATGCCCAAATACTTCGAAAAACGTAAATACATCCTATATTTACTTTTAATACACCTGCTTCTTTTGCTGGTAACTCTATTCAGGGTTTTTTCCGACTACACTTTTTGGCTGGTTTTTAAGGACAATACCGTAATTAGTCTTTATTTTCTTTCTGCCCTCCATTTTATGAGCATCATTATTTCGGGGTACATGGTTTTACTATTAAGTATGTCGTTAAAGTTTGTTAAAGACTATTTTGTTAACATTAATCTGCGTCATCGTTTGCAATACCAAAAAGTTGAAAGTGAACTAAAGCAACTAAAAAACCAAATCAATCCGCACTTTTTATTTAATGTTCTAAGTAATATCTACTCGCTGGCTTACATGAAATCCGAAAACACTCCGGTAATGATTTCGAAACTGGCAGATATGATGCGTTACGTATTATACGATTGTAGTGTTAAAAAGGTGTCTCTTGCTAAAGAGATTAGCTATTTGCAAGATTTTATTTCGTTACATCAACTATGTAAAGAAAACAAAATGAATATTGTTTTTGAGGTTGAAGGAGATCCTGAAAAAATAATGATTCAACCTCTTCTGTTATTGCCCCTTTTTGAAAATTGCTTTAAACACGGAAACCTTGCCGATATTAAACACGGCTGGATGAAAAGTAAAATTAAAATTAGTGAGGAACTGTTGGAATTGACCATTACAAACACTTTTATCGACCGATTATTAACTGAAAAGAAAAGCGGAGGGATTGGGCTCAAAAATACACGCAGCAGACTGGATCTCCTATATCCGAACCGTTATTCATTAACAATGCATTCGGAAAATCATATCTTTTCGTTACATTTATCCATTGCTTTTAATGAGCAATTGGCACTCATTGATTGATGATTGGAGGTTGATGATTGGAGATTTTTAAACCACGCTTAACCCTTAACTCTTAACACCAAACTCTATCGCCCCTCCCGCAAGCCCCAACGTCATCCCGAAGGAGGCACGACT
>CAZKGB010000355.1:0-3175 GCA_964551935.1 uncultured Lentimicrobiaceae bacterium
AATCTGCAATCTGCAATCAGAAGTGCCTAAAGTGCGCTAAAGTTTGGAGTGCCTAGAGTTAGGGGTAAAGAGTTAAGGGTTAAGTGTGGTTTAAAATCTGCAATCCCCAATCGTTAATCTGCAATCTGCAATCAGAAGTGGCTAAAGTGCCTAAAGTGTGGAGTACTTAGAGTAAAACCCAAATCTCAAGCACCAAATCTCAAATAAATTCCAATATTGAAAACAAAAAAAAATTCAAAACTACGTCGTTCATTGAAACCTCAAACTTTCAAACCTTAAACCTTTGAGCCTCTTTGGAGTGCCTAAAGTTTTTAATAAATCCATCCGGTTACTCATTCGAATCTATACTATTCTCACTCCTCTCCAAATATTTCCTACTTTTGACCCCATGATTTATCCCGCTGCTTTTGAAGAGAAAACAGGATTTGCCAAAATCCGCGAACTGATTGCCAATGAGTGTATCAGCCCCATGGGAAAAGAGTTCGTGAAGAAAATCCGGTTTTCATCTAACGTGGAAGCCATTACCAAAATGCTGGAACAGGGAGAAGAGTTTAAACAAATCCTGCAATTCGGAAAACCTTTTCCAACCAACGACTTTTTTGACTTAAGGCAATATTTGCGTGGTATTCAAACACCCGGAAGCTACATCGAAAAAGAACCCCTGTTTGATTTAAGAGCCTCTTTAAGAACCATCTCGGAAATTTTAACCTACATCAACAAGCTGAACAGCATCGAATTTCCACGCATCAAATCAATGACCGAAGCGCTATATTTTCCTGAAGAAATTTACAGGGCAGCCGACAGAATTATTGATGACAAAGGCGAAATAAAAGACCATGCTTCCGAAAAACTTTACGAAATACGAAAGCACATCATCACCAAACAAAGGCAGGTTTTAAAAGCCACGAAAAAGGCTTTTGAGGCAGCAAAAAAATCGGGATGGATACCGGAAAACGCCGAAATAACGGTCAGGAACGGGAGGTCGGTTATTCCGGTAAAAGCCTCCGACAAACGAGCCTTACACGGTTTTATTCATGATGAATCGGCCACCGGACAAACTGTTTTTGTGGAACCGGGCGAATCGTTTGAAATAAACAACGAAATTCGCGAACTGGAAAACGACGAACGCAGGGAAATCATTAAAATCCTGACACAATTTACCGATGAGTTGCGGCCGCTGCTTGGCGACCTGTTTCAGCTTTACCGGTTTCTCGGGCTAATAGATTTTATACGCGCCAAAGCACTTTTTGCCATTAAAACGGAAGCCCGAAAACCAATTATTACTTCCGAAAAAAAGATTTCACTTGTTCAGGCCAAACACCCGCTGTTGCTGCTGGCCCACAAAGCACAAAACAAAACCGTTGTTCCCCTTGACCTTGAGTTAAATTCCGAAAACAGAATTTTAGTCATTTCAGGCCCCAACGCCGGGGGTAAATCGGTTTGTTTAAAAACAGCAGGCCTGTTACAATATATGCTGCAATGCGGACTGCTCATTCCCGTTAAAGAAGAGAGCGAACTCTTTTTATTCGACAGGATGTTTATTGATATCGGCGATGAGCAATCGCTTGAAAACGACCTCAGCACCTACAGCTCGCATCTGTTGAACATGAAATATTTTTTGCGTCATGCCAACGAAAATACCCTCTTTTTGATTGATGAGTTCGGTACGGGAACCGAGCCACAGCTGGGGGGTGCCATTGCCGAAGCCGTTTTGGAAGAGCTGAACAACAAAAAATCGTTTGGCGTAATAACCACACACTACACCAACCTTAAAATTGCCGCCGAAAAAAACAGCGGAATGATAAACGGTGCCATGCTTTTCGATTCAAAGGAGATGCAACCGCTTTACCGGTTACAGGTTGGCAAACCGGGCAGTTCATTTACTTTCGAGATAGCCCGAAAAATCGGTTTTCCGAAATACGTGTTACAAAAAGCCCGACAAAAAAGCGGTAACAAGGCAGTGAGTTTTGATCAACAGCTGCAACAACTGGAGCTTGAAAAGCTAAAAATCGAAAAGAAAAAAAGAGCGCTGTCGTCAACAGAAAGCGAGCTTACCGAAACACTGGCAAAATACGAACGCCTTAAACAAAACCTTGAACAGTCAAAAAAATCGATCCTCGAACAAGCCAACCGAAAAGCACTTGAAATAATTGAGTCTTCCAACAAAGCCATCGAAAAAACCATCCGTGAAATAAAAGAGGGTAAAGCCGATAAAAAAGTTACCAGAGAGGCAAGGCAAAAATTAGAATCGAAAAAAGAAAAGCTAAAAAATAAAAAAGAGGTTGCCCCGACAAAAACTTCTACCATACAAAAAGAAAAAAGTGAAGAGAAACAACCCGTCCCGGGCGACCGGGTAACCATTAAGGACTCCGACATTGTTGGCGAACTTATCTCCATTGATGGCGACGATGCCCTGGTTAATGTTAACAGCGTACGATTGCGCACATCGGCATCCAAACTTGAAAAAAGCAACTCGAAACCAAAAGCTACCTCAACCTTTAAAAGCTCCCGACAGGGCATCATGCACGACATCAATAAAAAGGCCGCTAATTTCAACCTCTCCATCGACCTGCGGGGAAAACGTGCCGACGAGGCCATGTCGATTTTAAAAAAATACATCGACGATGCCATTTTGTTAAACATAAAAGAGGTAAGCATCCTTCACGGAAAAGGGTACGGCATCCTGCGCGACATCATCCGCGAGTACCTGCAATCCATCGACGAAGCAGAGCACTTTGGCGATGCCCCGCTTGATATGGGCGGATCGGGTATTACGAGGGTAACTTTTAAATAATGGATAAAAAAATGCTTCTGGTTTCTATAGCTTCCAAGGTGAAAAACAATCATAATGGTGATTACTTCAGCATCGTTGAGTTTAAATTTTGTCTATTAAGCCTAAAATTCTTTGCAGAATTCGTCTGCCAGATAGTAAATTTCAACTAAATTTGTATTGTTAATCTTAAGGATAGTTTTTTGTTATTTTGATTGTTAACTACTTAAATACATAAAAACTACCCTTATGATTTTATGAAAAAAACTTTTTTACATCGAAATCAGGTTAAAAACAAAGATTATTTAATGGTTGACGACATAAACTCAGACAAAAATTACATCATTAAAATATTAGACCATCATAATGGAATTATTGCAAGAAAAAAAATATAAAACCAAAGGT
>CAZKGB010000356.1:0-3157 GCA_964551935.1 uncultured Lentimicrobiaceae bacterium
TCTGTTTCTTTTGTAAAAAAATATATTCTATGATGGACAAAGAAAAACATAAAGCAACGAACATAAATAATGTCGTTGTTAAATTTTCAGGTGATTCGGGAGATGGTATGCAGCTTACCGGAACATTGTTTTCTGATACCTCAGCATTGTTTGGTAATGATGTTGCAACGTTCCCTGATTATCCTGCCGAAATTAGAGCACCACAAGGAACTGTTGGAGGTGTTTCAGGATTTCAGGTACATATTGGTCATTCAAAAATTGATACTCCGGGGGATTATGCCGATTTATTGATAGCAATGAATCCTGCTGCATTGAAGGCTAATAAAAAATATGTGAAACCTGGTGCAACAATTATTGTTGATATAGATTCTTTTACAGAAAAAAATATAAAAAAAGCCGGTTATAATACACTCGACCCTTTTAAAGAAGATAACCTTGAGGATTATCATGTTCTAAAAGTACCGGTAACTTCTCAAACAAAAGATGCATTAAAAGATTTAGGACTTGACAACAAGTCTGTATTAAGAAGTAAAAATATGTTTTGTTTGGGAATGGTAAATTTCATGTTTAGCCGTTCATTGGAACCGGCTATTAATTTTTTTAAAACTAAATTTGCCGACAAACCATTAGTTATAGAAGCCAATATAAAAGCATTAAAAGCAGGTTTTAATTATGCTGTTAATACACATGCTATTTTTGCCCAAAAAATAGCTCCAGCCGAGATCACAAAAGGACGTTACCGCAATATTAACGGAAACCAAGCAACGGCATGGGGGTTGATGGCTGCTGCCGAAAAAGCTAATCTACCATTGTTTTGTGGTTCTTATCCTATTACACCGGCTACCGATATTTTACAAGAATTGTCAAAATACCGGTACTTAGGAGTAAAAACATTTCAAGCCGAAGATGAAATTGCCGGTATTTCAACAGCCATTGGAGCTAGTTTTGCCGGGAATTTTGCGGTAACAACAACCTCCGGTCCGGGATTGGCTTTAAAATCTGAAGCTATCGGATTGGCTGTTATTGCCGAATTACCACTTGTAATAGTAGATGTCCAAAGGGGTGGTCCTTCTACCGGATTGCCAACCAAAACGGAACAGTCCGATTTGTTGCAAGCTGCATTTGGTCGAAACGGTGAAAGTCCGGTGGTTCTCTTAGCAGCTAAATCACCTTCTGACGCTTTTTATGCTGCTTTTGAAGCAGGACGTATTGCAATGGAACATATGACTCCGGTTATTTTATTGACAGATGGATTTATTGCCAATGGAACTCAACCATTTTTAATCCCAAATATGGATGAACTTCCCGAAATAAAACCACCTATTGTTCCGGAAGGTGCCGACTATAAACCTTATGAGCGATTGTACAAAGACAATACGGTTCGTGGATGGGCTATCCCGGGAACACCGGGACTAACACATCGTTTGGGTGGGTTAGAAAAATTGGCTGTTTCCGGTAATGTTTCATATATTCCGGAAAACCATCAAGTAATGACGAATGAACGGCAGGCCAAAATAGAAAAAGTAGCCGATTATATTCCGGAGCAAAACATGTATGGCAACGAAGATGCCGATTTATTGTTAATAGGTTGGGGTGGAACATTTGGACATATCCATACGGCTTATGAAGAACTAAAAGCCGAAGGGTATAATATCGCATTTACACATTTTAGATACATCAATCCATTGCCAAGAAATACAGAAAACTTGTTGTCGAAATTTGCCAATAAAAAAATGTTGATTCCGGAAATCAATATGGGGCAATTTGCAAAATATCTAAAAATGCATTTCAATGATTTGCATTTTGAACAACTCAACAAAGTCCAAGGATTGCCATTTACAGTTCAAGAAATAAAAGAAGCAGTTATCAAATTATTAGATAAATAATCGTTATGGAAAATGTAAAAACAAAGGTTATGTTAAAACCTCAAGAATATAAAAGTGATCAAGAAATTCGTTGGTGTCCGGGTTGTGGTGACCATGCGATTTTTAATTCCGTTATCAGAGCATTTTCTGAATTGGGATTACCAAAAGAAAAAATAGCTGTTATTTCAGGTATTGGATGTTCTTCTCGATTTCCGTATTATACAGAAGTATATGGGTTTCATACTATTCATGGTCGAGCCGGAGCTATTGCTTCCGGATTTAAAACAGCTAACCCCGAAATGTCGGTATGGCAAGTAACCGGTGATGGCGATGGATTAGCTATCGGGGGGAACCACTTTATTCATGAGATTCGCCGAAATGTAGATTTGAATGTTGTATTGTTCAACAACCGTATTTATGGTCTAACAAAAGGACAATATTCACCTACAACACCATATGGAAAGATAACAAAAACTTCGCCATATGGAACAATAGAAGACCCTTTTATTGTTGGGCAATTAGTAATAGGTGCTTTAGGTAACTTTTTTGCACGTTCTATCGATGCAAAAGTAAAAGAAACAACTAATATTTTGGTACAAGCCGAACATCATAAAGGAACCTCCGTTGTAGAAATATTACAAAACTGTGTAATTTATTTTGATGGTGCCCATAAAACGATTACCGATAAAGCTACGGAAAAAGACCATCAGTTGTGGGTTGAGCATGGCAAACCAATGATATTTGGTAAAGAAAACAATAAAGGTATCATCATGCGTGATGGTCGCTTGGAAGTTGCTGTTATTGGTGAAAACGGGATTACCGAGAAAGACATCTTGGTACATGATGCACATACGCCTGATCCATATGTTCATTTACAATTGGTGCGAATGACTTTACCTGAGTTTCCGGTAGTCTTTGGTGTGATTCGTGAAGTGAAAATGCCGACTTACGAACGATTGTTGGAGCAACAAATCGAAGAGGTAAAGGCGTTGAAACCAAAAATGAAATCAATGCAAGATGTGTTGAATTCTGGAAATACATGGGAAGTAAAATAAACATAATAAAGTTGAATCTAAAAAAAGCTGCTTCATTATTTGAAGCAGCTTTTTTTATAAGTCTTTTTCTGAAACTTTTTTTCCATTTTTGAACCATATCTTCTTTACAGGGGTATCGGTCGAGTCAAAAAATGTCCAAACACCTTCGGGTTTACCGTGCTTGTAATAAGCAATATAGCTGCGTTTTCCATTGCGATGAAAAACCTCTGCCTTACCCTCAGATAGGTTATTTTTAAA
>CAZKGB010000357.1:0-3152 GCA_964551935.1 uncultured Lentimicrobiaceae bacterium
ACCCCTCGATACAATTTTTTCTTCCTGACGTCAGAAAAAACCACTCGGGATGACCCTCTCTCCGGTACCATGATAGTTAAGTCGCGTTGTTTTGTATTGTTATCGTCTTGATGAACGAATGAAGTTATTAATATTTTCTAATTTTGTCAAATGATTTGACTATGAATTAGTAAATGATGAAAACATTCTATGTTTATATCCTTGAATGTGCAGATAAATCATTGTATACAGGGGTTACCAGCAACCTAAGCCAACGAATAGACCAGCATAATGATGGTATTCATGCTGATGCATATACATACTCCCGAAGACCCGTCAGATTAGCTTATTATGCTGAATTTTCAGACCCATATATTGCAATTGAAAAGGAGAAGCAACTTAAAAAATGGTCTAGGGCAAAGAAGTTAGCATTAATCAATGGTGAATTTGACTTATTAAGAAGTTTAAGTAAGAAAAGTTTTGATAAGTAGAACGATAAAAATATTAAAATTCTAACCTGGATAAACCAGAAATATCAAAAAACAAATTCCAAATTCTAAATAGTTGGCATTATCTGCACATTACCGTCTAAACTCGTAGCACAGTATAGCCGTGGCCACTGCTGCATTTAGCGATTCGGCACCGGACTTCCCTTTGGCAAACGAGGGAATGGTAACCTTATGGGTAATCAGCGATAAATACTCTTTCGATATGCCGTGTGCTTCGCTGCCAATCAAAATAATTCCCTTCCCCTGTTTTTCAACATGGCTAACCGGGTCACCATGCAGGAAGGCACCATAAACATCAATATCGGTTGGCACCTCCGACAAAACCTTTTCCAAATCAAGATAATGAACCTGAACCCGGGCCAGCGACCCCATGGTTGCCTGCACCACTTTCGGGTTGTAAACGTCCACTGTTTCGAGCGAGCAGATAATGCTTTTGATTCCAAACCAATCGGCAGTACGAACAATGGTTCCCAGGTTTCCCGGGTCTTTGATGTTGTCCAGCGCTATAACATAATCATCGATAGCATCACTGCTAAAATCGGACAATTCCGGTAGCTTAAATACCGCCAACACCTCTGATGAACTTTTTAACGACGACATCATCTCCATCTCTTTACGCGAGACCTGTTGCACGTTAACCTCCTGCAACCGCTCGCCAAACTTCTCAATCCATGTTTCGCGGGCAAAAAGCCATTGAAGGCGGAAAGGGCTGTTTAACAAATCGAGCACGTTGGTGCTGCCTTCGGCAACAAACAAATTGTACTCGTTTCTGAATTTTTTAAGATGCAGCGATCTTATTAATTTTATTTGGGCTTTGGTTGGCATGACCGTGGGAATTAAGAATGAAGAATAGAGAATGTAGATTTAAGATTTAAAATACTTCCAATATCTCAATCGGTGTTCATTATTCGATATTCGGTTGTTAAACAAAAAAAGTCCTCCCGGCAAGCAGAAGGACTTCAAATATAACTAAAAAACTAAATCCGTTAATTATTCAGCAACAACATCCATGTCAATATCCACAACAATATCTTTGTGAAGTTTAACTTTGGCGGTATATTTACCAACCTCTTTGATGTGTTCTGCATCAATCATAATTTTCTTACGATCGATTTCAACTTTTTTAGCTTCCATAATTGCGTTGGCAATCATGATGGTATTAACCGATCCGAAGATTTTACCTGATGTACCGGCTTTAACACCCACTTTCAGTTCCAAACCTTCCAGAATCTGAGCCATCGATTCAGCCTCTTTTCTGATTTTATCTTCTTTATAAGCCTGCTGTTTTTTGGTTTCGGCAAGCATTTTTTTGTTCGAAGGGGTAGCAATAATTGCCATTCCTTTAGGAATAAGGTAATTTCTGGCGTAGCCGTCTTTCACGTTTACCAGGTCATTTTTATATCCCAGTCCTGTTATCTCTTGTTTAAGAATTATTTCCATCTTTCAGTTCCTCCTTATTTAAGTAAATCCGCAACATATGGTAACAAAGCAAGGTGACGGGCTCTTTTAACAGCCTGGGAAACCTTTTTCTGGTACTTGGTTGAAGTACCGGTAATACGGCGAGGTAGCAATTTACCCTGCTCGTTGATAAATTTCATTAAAAACTGTTCATCTTTATAATCGATGTACTTAATACCGTTCTTTTTAAAACGACAGTATTTTTTCTTTTTTGTATCTACTGCAATGGGAGTTAGATATTTGATATCTGAATTTGGTTGTGCCATGTTTTTTATTTTTCCGAGTTAATAAATTAAGCGTTTGCTTTTTCTTCTTTGCTCTCTTTTGCTTTTCTGCGTTTTTTCTCGTTGTATGCAACAGCATGTTTGTCGAGTCTTACAGTCAGAAAACGGATGACACGTTCATCACGTTTGAATTGCACTTCCAAAGGAGCCACAATGGTACCCTCGGCTTTGTACTCTACAAGGTGATAAAATCCGGTTGATTTTTTCTGGATTGGATAGGCCAGTTTGCGCAATCCCCAGTTTTCGCGATGAACAATCTCGCCACCATTTTTGGTGATGAAATCTTCATACTTTTTTACCGCTTCCTTCATCTGTTCTTCAGACAAAACGGGAGTTAAAATGAAAACGGTTTCGTACTGATTCATAAAATTACTTTTTAATAAGTTAAATACTTGATTTTTAATACCCAAATTTGGGAGTGCAAAAGTATAAAAAGTTTTTAATTCGGCAAGTGTTGAGAGTAATTTTTTTCTCTTGGGCGGCTAACCGGCTTTCCGCTATACTCCTCGTTGCAAAACCTTTTCAACCAAAGGCTTGCCGGTGGCTCCCGTTGGTCGCCCCGGCAAACCCGGTTTCAACAGGTTTTGCCCCTGCGGGGTGCCGCTTCAATCCGTGCCGCGGCATCCGGTTTCAACATGCCAATGCAGAACTAATAGCAACACAACCTGTCAGGTCGAAACGGGATTAGCGGGCGGCGACCTGACAGGTTACTAATCCGGACAAAGTGAATGGAAAAGAGGTCATCACATCGACCGAAGCGGAGGTGTCCCCTAATAATCAGGAGACTTCTTGGCTTCGACAGGCTCAGCCAACGATAGCTTAACCCGGAGCAACACAACCTGTCAGGTCGAAACGGGATTAGCGGAAGGCGACCTGACAGGTTACTAATCCGGACAAAGTGAATGGAAAAGAGGTCATCACA
>CAZKGB010000358.1:0-3138 GCA_964551935.1 uncultured Lentimicrobiaceae bacterium
ATCCTTTTCATAAAGGTCAACCTGATGCCCGCGTTTGGAGAGGGTTATGGCTGCTTCCATACCGGCGAGGCCTCCGCCAACAACACAATATTTTTTGGTTTTATCCGCTTTCGTTAACTTTTTAAGCTTTGTATTAACCAAAGGGTTAACCACACAACCGAGGCCTTTCCCGCTTTTTACGCCACCCAGGCACCCCTCGGCACAAGCGAGGCAGGGTCGCAACACGCCGTCAACCTGTTTAAAATACTTACCCACAAAATCAGGGTCGGCAACCATGGCTCGTCCCAAAGCAATAATATCTCCGTTGTATTTTTCTTTGATGAACTCAACATCTTTAAAGGAGTTGATTCTACCCACAAAAATTACAGGGATACTCAGGCTCTGTTTAAGTTTTCCGGCCAATTCCCAGGTTTTTCCTTTAGCAACAAACATATGCTGAAAAAACCAGGGTGGTGTTGAGCAGGCTGTTCCTGCTACAACATGTATCGCATCGGCACCGGCATCCTGAAGCATGGTTGAAAAGGCAACCATATCATCTACATGAAATCCCGAAGGAATCATCTCATCGCCACTTAACCGCACCAACAGAGGAATATCGACAGCTTGTCTGACAGCATTAAAAACCTCCATGGGAAACCGGGCACGATTCTCAAAGGAACCACCATACTCATCTTCTCTATCGTTTACTGCCGGCGACAGAAACTGAGCCATCAAGTAGCCATGGCCAAATTGCAGCTCAACCATATCAAATCCTGCTTGTACAGCCCGCAATGCAGCATCTACATGCATGGCAATAACTTTATCCATCATGGCACGATCCATTTTTAGAGGTGTTGCCCCTCCATTTTCGCAAGCCTTACCGGTAGACGACCAATGATAGTTACCCGGTATCTTCGGGTTAGCCATGCGTCCCGGATGATTTAAATGCGCTATGGCTTTGGCACCATTGTTATGTAACAAGCCGGTTATTTTTTTAAGCTCCTCTATTTTATTGTCACGATCGATTCCCAACTGCGTTGGCAACTCTCTCAATCCGGTATCCATATATAACGGCTCCAGCGCAACCGCACCGATATGCTTACTGCGTTTATTGTAAAAATCAAGATGCCGTTGGGTAACCACCCCACTCCCATCACTATAACCCAGTTTTACAGGAGCCATGATAAACTCATTTCTTAAATCTAACATGATATTATATTTTAGTTAGTAAAAATCAATATATCTATTATATATAATTATATCACATACAAAAGTACATTATTTTTTTATCAATAATCGCTACCGGTATTCTAAAAAACAGCATCCTTATCAACTAGCAATTGTTATCAATAAAACCATTGCAATTTTAACTTCCACCCCTACGATTATCGCTCTGCACGATATTATTTAGGTGAAACCGTGGATTTAGCGGGTTAAAAGTTTTTATCGTGCAGGAAAGTTAATGATCCGGTCAAACAATCTCTCTTTTTGCTAATTTTGTTTTTTTTAAAGCGTTATCATGTTGAAGCATAGCTGGATTGTTGTACTCCTTATAACCCTGATACTTGTCGTGGTATTTAGTGGGATAACTATGGCTCAATCGAGGGCTGATTCTGCTTTTACAACAGAAAACAGTGCCGATTCAATCAAAGTATTTTACTATAAAGGCACTATTTTAAACTTCAAGCTTGATTCATTAACCCCTATCGATACCACCACACTTGAGTCGCATCAATACGATTGGCTTTTTCGCAAAAACCGGAATTATTCTACCCTGAGTAATATTGGTTTAGCCCATACCAATTTATTGTTCTCACCCATGATTCAGCCGGGTTTTTCGATGAGCTGGCCTTATTATCAGCGGTATCTTATTACCAATCGTCAGATAAGATATTACAAACTGCTTAAACCCTATACGGAGCTTTTTTATGTGATGGGGCCAAAAAAAGAGCAGGATTTCCAGTTAACTTTTAGCAGAGATTTGATAAAGGGGCTCACTTTCGGTATGAATTTTTATCTTATCAGTTCACCGGGTGAATACAAACGAAGCGGAACCAACAACAATTCGGGATATCTTTCGTTGGGATATCTTACTCCAAAAAAAAGGTATCATGTTAATGTTAACTACCTTTTTAACAAAATGCAGATGCAGGAAAACGGAGGTATTTCTGACGACAGTTATTTTACCCAAAACAAAGAATCTGACCGCCACGTTATTCCCGTGAACCTCACCGACGCAGAGAATACCGTTAAAGAAACCGGAATCTTCGTGGAGCAATATTTTAACTTAAGCCGGCCACCCCAAAAATCGGATACCATGAACCGGCTGGATTTAGGAAGTATATCCTATGCTTTTCAGTACAAAAAAGATTCTTACCTGTTTACCGACCGCGACCCGCTGGCACCTTTCTACGACACGTTGTTTGCCCCTCTCGACAGTATGCAAACCTACGATTCCACCGGTATCAGATACATTACGAACAGGATAGGCTGGACGAGTTTGGGCTATGGCGAAAACATCGACCAAAAACCCTTTTATCTGTATGCCAACCTTAGTCATGATAATATTACCCGGCTTTTACCTTTTGACACCCTTACCACTGTTTGGAATCAGATGAATGTGTCGGGAGGAATAGGAATTAACATAAAAAAAAGTTTTTATCTGAAAGGATCGGGTTACCTCTATTTTGGGGGCTACAACTCCGGAGACTTTGGCCTTAAAGGAACCATCAACCAATATTTGGGTAATAAAAGCCGAAACCTGGGAGAGCTGAATCTGGGCATCGAACTTGTTTCAAAAACCCCATGGTGGTTTTATCAACATTTTAACTCAAATCATTTCAGATGGAACAACAGTTTCAATAAAGAAACCTACCTCATCCTGCATGGAGATTATCGTATTAAAAACATGCAGGCCGGCGTAGATTTTACAACCCTTGGAAATTACACCTATCTTAACGACAGTTTAACGCCTGCACAAATCAGCAAGGCTGCCACGGTACTTAAAATTTACATTTTGGGAAATCTTTCAGCCGGAAAATTTGGCTTCGACACCAAGCTTGCATATCAGGCCACCGGTAACCCTAACGAGATCAGGTTACCAACTTTTAGCGGAACCCTGAATCTCTTTTTTAAAAGCCCCGTATTTAAAAAAGCCGC
>CAZKGB010000359.1:0-3138 GCA_964551935.1 uncultured Lentimicrobiaceae bacterium
CATCCTTTGAATTAAAATATATTTCAATGAGTAAAAGAAACTGGAAATCGTTACATGAGTTTGAGGAAATCAAACTGGAGTATTGGAATCATATTGCCAAAATAACCATCAACCGGCCACGCTATTACAATGCCTTCACCCCCACTACCACCACCGAAATGGCGGTAGCCTTTACCATGTGCCACGAAAACATGGATGTTTACACCATCATTCTTACGGGGGAAGGTGACAAAGCTTTTTGTGCCGGTGGCGATCAAAATGTAAAGGGAAAAGGCGGCTATATCGGCAAAGATGGCATTCCCCGCCTCAACGTACTGGATGTACAGCGTAAAATACGCTCCATGCCCAAACCGGTTATTGCCATGGTTAACGGGTATGCCATTGGCGGCGGACATGTGCTTCACGTGGTTTGCGACCTTACCATCGCTTCCGAAAATGCCATCTTCGGACAAACAGGCCCCAAGGTAGGATCGTTTGATGCCGGACTCGGCTCATCCTACCTTGCCGCCATCGTCGGGCAGAAAAAAGCGCGTGAGATTTGGTTTCTGAACAAACAATATTCGGCTCAGGAAGCCCTTGAAATGGGCATGGTAAACCGGGTCGTTCCTTTTGACGAGCTGGAAGATGCTACGGTGGAGTGGTGCGAGATTATGCACCAACGAAGTCCCATGGCACTGCGCATGATTAAGCTGGGCATGAACGCCGAACTGGACGGGCAGATAGGCCTGCAGGAGTTTGCCGGTAACGCCACCCTGCTCTACTACATGACCGATGAAGCACAAGAGGGAAAACACGCCTTCCTCGAAAAACGCGATCCCGATTTCCATAAATACCCTAAATTTCCGTAACGGATATGGCCTCTTTTAAATCATGGATAAAAGCCTTTAGGCTGCGCACACTACCCCTGGCGCTTTCGGTAATACTTACAGGCTCGTTTTTAGCCATTCAGGATGGAATTTATAACGGATGGATCATAGGCTTTTCACTGCTCACCACCCTTTTTCTTCAAATACTCTCTAACCTGGCCAACGATTACGGCGACGCCCAGAAAGGTACCGACAACAACCATCGGGTTGGACCCCGGAGAACTGTCCAGAGTGGCGAAATAAGCCGTGCATCCATGAAAAAGGCCATCATGGTTTTTGCCTCCTTGTCGTTGCTTTCGGGAGTAACATTACTCTACCTCTCCTTTGGTGACAATTTTAAACTGTCGCTGCTTTTCCTGGCGATGGGGCTGGCTGCAATTTGGGCGGCGGTTAAATACACGGTGGGCGACAATGCATACGGCTACTCCGGTTTTGGCGATTTGTTCGTCTTTATCTTTTTCGGATTAGTGGGCGTTATGGGTTCCTATTTCCTAAATACACATCTTATCAATGTAACGGCATTCCTGCCGGCATCGGCCATGGGCCTGTTTAGCACCGGCGTGTTAAACCTGAACAACATGCGCGACATCGACAACGACATCAGGTCGGGCAAACACACCCTGGCATCCAGAATGGGCATTGTGGAAGCCAAAAAATACCATCTGGTAATCATCCTTTTTGGCTGGATTTTGCTGCTGGTTTGGATGATGTTGCAAAAACAACATCCCGAACGGTTGATTCTTTTGGTAGCACTCCCGTTTTTCGTTTTCGATCTGTTTAAAATATTGCATACCAAAGAAAAACCGGCACTCGATCCCTATTTACGAAAGTTGGCTTTAAAAACCCTGCTGACAGCCATACTGTTTGGCGTTTCCATTTTATTGTAAACCGATGTTAAAAGCCGATTATAAAAAGATAACCCTGATATTTAAACGCCCGGGCGGAACCTCTCGCGGCGTACTAACCACCAAAGATTCGTGGATTTTATCGGTTTGGGACACCGATAAACCCGAGATTATCGGAACAGGTGAATGCAGTATAATTTACGGCCTGAGCCCCGATAACATGAACACCTACGAAGCCAAACTGGATGAATTGGCAGAACGCATTAACAGGTATCGTGAAGTTGACTTATCAGCACACCCTTCAATTCGGTTTGGCTTGGAAACCGCCTTGTTGGATCTACAATCGGGTGGGAAAAAAGTTTTGTTTCCTTCTCTGTTTACTTCAGGTAGGGAGGGGATTCCGATTAACGGACTGGTCTGGATGGGTGATTTCGATTTTATGAAGCAGCAAATTATCGAAAAGCTGGAAGCCGGGTACCATTGCATTAAATTAAAAATCGGAGCCATCGACTTTAAAAAAGAGCTTGAGCTGTTAAAGATGATTCGCAGGGATTTTGGTCAAACCGAACTGGAGTTGCGTGTTGATGCCAACGGAGCCTTTTCTCCGGCAAACGCATTGGAGAAACTCAAGCGTCTTTCTGATTTTCATATTCACTCCATCGAGCAACCTATAAGGCAGCATCAATGGCAGGAGATGGCTAAACTTTGTCAACAGTCACCCATCGACATTGCCCTTGACGAAGAGCTCATCGGGTTAAAAGATAGTGATGTTGCCACCATGCTTGAAACCATCAAGCCTAAGTACATTATTTTAAAACCAAGTCTGTTGGGAGGCTTACAACGTTCGGAATTCTTTATTAACCAATCTGAAAAACAAGGTGTCAAATGGTGGGTAACCTCGGCGCTGGAGTCAAATATCGGCTTGAATGCCATTGCCCAGTGGACCGCCACCTTAAACAACCCCATGCCCCAGGGACTCGGAACGGGACAGCTCTACACCAACAATTTTACATCACCGCTCTACATCGATAAAGCACAGCTGTATTACAACCCGGATGCTGAATGGGTGACTGACATCCATCAATAACCCCTTCTCCGTTCCACCGAGTACTGATTTTAGAAGTACTTTAGGCACTTTTTTACGCGGGTGAATCGTCCTGAAGGTTTTACGTGGAGAAATCTTCCATAATAGAAGAAGGAAAACGTTGGGTACTATTCGCGTCCTTTGGGTCCTTCGCGTCCTTCGACGAGCTCAGGAAACGCTCAGGAAACGCTTAGGAAACACTCAGAAAACGCAGAATAACTCTCCTTGCGCAAGGGAGGGGCACGCTGAGTGATGCGACGACAGGAGCATTGTATCGAAGTGTGGTGCGTTGATGGATTTTTACAAGGATTGCGTGAGGTATGTGACGAGCACGGTATTATTT
>CAZKGB010000360.1:0-3133 GCA_964551935.1 uncultured Lentimicrobiaceae bacterium
CCCTTTTCGCTGCTTTTTGCAGTTTTTAAAATTAGCATCAAAAGCAACGAAAGTCCCCTTTTCTTTGTCAAAAAAGCTAATACCAATAAATATGCATATTAATAAAAATTAATTTATGAAAAATTTTAAACTACTGCTCTTCTCTTCTGTTTTGATTGCCTTTGCTTTCTCCATTAATTTAGCTGTTAGTGGCGGAAAACTAACAGAGCGACAAAAAAGAGCAAAAGTTAATCGTAAGATTGACAACATCAATTACTGGGTTCAATTGGCCGAAAAAGGATACATACCTTTTAACTCGTACAACCGAGCCGCACCGGCAACCTTTACAGGAAGTAAAATAAAAGCCTTTAGTGTTGTTACCGAAGACTCTCCCGACGTGCCGGTTACCACCGAAAGTTCAACACAAAGCGAAAACTCTATTTTTGTAGACCCCAATAACGAAAACAACGTTTTAAATTCCAATAACTCTACACCAAACCCCGCCAATGGAATATATGGCGCCAACGATCTTTTTACTCTCGACGGAGGTGAATCGTGGGATGGAGAAATACAGGGTGCCGGTGAAGATAACACCGGAGATCCAACCACAGCGATTGGCAGAAATGGCCGATGGTTTGTTAACTACATTGATGGCGGCAGCAATTACGGTGGAATGGGAATCTCCTACTCCGATGATCAGGGAACCTCATGGTCAACTGTCGACATAGCTCCCAATCCCGGACAGTTAGCCGATAAAAACCATATGTGGATTGATAACAGCACTTCAAGTCCTTACGAAGGAAATATTTATGTTGCATGGACTGATTTTGGCGGATTGAACAACTACCACGTGGTTGTCTCATCATCATCGGATAACGGTGAAACATGGACTCCCCTAAAAGAAATTAGCAGCGGTGCCAGCAACGCATTCAGTCATGGAGTAAATCTAACCACCGGTCCCAACGGTGAAGTATATGCTGTTTGGGCTATTTACGATGGGTCGGGGCTTACCGAAAGCGCTATTGGTATTGCCAAATCGCTTGACGGCGGACAAACCTGGACAGCCTCCAAAGCCATCGATAATATTTACGGTATCCGTGATTACGGAACATCAAAAAATATGCGTGTCAACTCTTTTCCTGTTGTTGATTGCGATATCAGTGATGGTGAAAACCGCGGAAACCTTTATATTACCTGGGGAAACAGAGGGGTACCGGGTGTAAACTCAGGCAACGATATCGATGTTTATGTTATTGCTTCCGGCGACCAGGGAGCCACCTGGAACACTCCTGTTAAAGTAAATCAGGATACGCCGGGCCTTGGCCATCAGCATTTTTCACCCTGGATTGCATGCGACCCTTCCAACGGTATTGTTAGCGTTATTTTTTACGACGACAGAAACGTCGGCGGAAACAAACTGGAAACCTACTGTGCCAACTCCGACGATGGCGGCCAAACCTGGGAAGATTTTAAAGTGAGTGATGTTTCGTTTACGCCATCACCCATTCCGGGACTTGCCGGTTCCTATTTTGGTGATTACATTGGTATTACCGCCAATAACGGCATAGTTTATCCCGCCTGGACCGACAATAGAACCGGTGTTGCTATGACCTACGTTTCACCTTATGAAACCAACCCGCTTAATAAACCTTACAACCTCTCGGCAACCGTAACTTTCGAAACGGGTGCTTGCAACCTGACATGGCAATATGATACCGCGGCCAATTTTCAGTATTTTAATGTCTATCGCGATGGAAACCTGTTAGGAACTACCACCGATACCCTTTATAACGACATGTTACCCGCATACGACTATTATCAATATAAAATTACTGCTTATTATGGCGAAGATTTTGGTGGTGAATCAAGCGCCGTTAAAGTCGATACACAATGGGGTGATGCTCATATTGCCATCTCCACCGATTCCGTTTATCAAAAAATTCTTATCGACTCAACTGAAAATCAAATGCTGTGGTTACACAATACCGGACAACTCCCGTTAAATGTTAACATTCATCCTGTTTATTCGCAAACAGCCAACGCTTCCGATTATTGCGAAGCTTCGGGTGGTGGCGACGAATACATCAGCCGTGTCCGGTTGGGCGATTACATCAATGAATCAGGTGAAGACGGATACGCCGATTATACTGATCTGGATTGGAGAATGACTTTAAACGACGCCTTACAACTTTATGTTACCAACGGGAACGGATACAGCGACGACCAATGTGGCGTATGGATCGACTGGGATGGAAACGGTATATTTGACGATGAACCTGTTACTGTTTACAACAACCCCGGAGCAGGTCCTTATATGGCTGTTATTACACCTCCTGCAAACGCAAAAGTCGGAAACATCAGAATGAGAATACGCATTCGATGGACAGGAACCCTTGAACCTTGTGGAACCACTGACTACGGCGAGGTTGAAGACTATTCTATCAATATTGCCTGGTTAGATAACAATCCGAAAACCGACACCATCGCCCCCGGCGATTCCGCTCAAATCGACCTCAGCTTTATGGCAGTCGGAACCACCCCCGGAAGCTTCTATGCCGATTTAAATGTGACTTCCAACGACCCTGAATATGCAGAAAAAAACATCCCCGTTACCATGGATGTTTATCAATTCTATGCTGACATTACCGCTTCAACGAATGGAATTTGTGCCGGCCAATCCGATTCGGTCAACTTAGCTATTAATGCGGTTGGAACATTCGACTCGTTAAGCTATCAATGGCACTCCTCTGCCGGCACAATGGATGATGTTTCATCGTCTGTTATGGTACTGCCCGAAACTTCTACCTGGTATTTTGCAACAACCAGCGATGCGTTGGGAAATTCATATTCCGATTCTGTTTTGGTTGAAGTGTACAATGCTCCCGAAGTTAATTTAGGGTCTGACAGTACCGTATGTTGGTCTGGTGGCGAAGAACTTACTCTTGATGCAGGCAACCCCGGCGCAACCTATTTTTGGTCAACCGGCGATACATCACAAACCATAACGCTCCAGGAAACAGCCGGTTCGGGAAGCAAAACCTACTGGGTTGAAGTTACCAACGAACATGGCTGTATCAGCACCGATACCGTTGAAATTAATTTTGCCCTGCTTCCTTCGGTTGACCTTGGCAACGACACTTCATTTTGTGCTCAA
>CAZKGB010000361.1:0-3120 GCA_964551935.1 uncultured Lentimicrobiaceae bacterium
CCCCTACTGTTCATGCCGATAAGCATATGATGAAAATCAGGAGCAGCGATAACACCCTCTTTGAAACCAACGACGGAGGTATTTATTATACAACCGATGGCGGTGGCAGCTGGACCGATAAAACCAACGGTATTGTTCCCAGCCAGATGTACAGGCTCGGCGTATCAGCCACCACCTCCGGCGATGTTATTACCGGATTGCAGGACAATGGAACAAAACTCTATTCAGGTGGAACCTGGGGGTATGCCCTGGGTGGTGATGGTATGGAATGTGCCATTGATTATACCGATGTAAATACCCAATATGGTGAAACACCTAATGGAAATATCAAATTGACCACTAATCACTGGTCATCCTATTCATACATAACAGTTGATCCTTCTACCGGAAGTCCAACCAACGGGTTAAACGAGTCGGGCTATTGGGTAACTCCTTACCAGATTGATCCTGCAACTCATACTACCCTCTACCTTGGCATGAATAACGTTTGGAAATCAACCGACCAGGGGTCGAACTGGACAAAAATATCCACCATGTCCACCTCCTCTAAACTTCGAAGCCTCGCGGTGGCCCCCTCTAACTCTCAGGTAATTTACACCGCCGATCCCGATCAAATATGGGTTACCACCAATGGTGGCACCGGCTGGACAGATGTTACCGGAACTTTACCTGTAAGCTCCTCTTCCATAACTTATATTTCGGTTAAATACGATGACCCTTCAACCGCCTGGGTTTCTCTGGGACAATACAATGCGTATGGTGTTTATCAAACCACCGATGGCGGCAGCACATGGACAGATATCTCCTCAGGATTACCACAAATACCTGTGATGTGTGTAATTCAAAACAGACAAAACACTTCGCAAACCGAACTGTATGCCGGTACCGATTTGGGCGTTTATGTAAAAATGGGCAGCGGGGGGTGGACAGCCTTTAACAATGGGTTGCCCAACGTGGTAGTAAACGAGCTGGAAATTTACTATAACGACACGCAATCATCGTTAAGCCGGCTGCGTGCGGCAACAAGTGGAAGAGGATTATGGGAATCGGAGTTATATTCTCCACCCAATTCTCCACCGGAGCCTGAGTTTACAGCAAACATCAGAATCCCAACAACCTCTGATTCTGTTGCTTTTACCGACCTGTCTATTAATACGCCAACTTCATGGTTATGGGGTTTCTCTCCCGGAACCATTACTTATAAAGGAGGTACTTCATCCACTTCACAAAACCCTTATGTGCAATTCAATGCTGAAGGTTATTATCAGGTTACTTTAATAACTACGAATGCCAATGGAAGTGACTCAATAGTTAAATCTGACTATATTCACACGCAGAATTATTGTAACGCAAACGGTTTAGGTGATATTTACATTAAAAGTGTTAATTTAGGTTCAATTAACAATGAAGAAACAGGAAATGATGGATATACTGACTACGATTATTTATCGACACAATTGATGATTGGTTCATCAAATACAATTACTATTAGTTTTGGAAAGGCTTATCAAAATGATACAGTAGCCGGATGGATTGACTGGAACCAGGATGGTGATTTTGATGATACAAATGAAGAGGTATTCTGGATTGATGTTTATTATTATACGGAATCTTCAACAATAGCTGTTCCTATTGATGCTAATTTAGGTTTTACCAGGATGCGTATTCGAAACAAACATTATGGGGCTCATTTTTCGCCATGCGGCACAACCGGTCGTGGTGAAGTAGAAGACTATGCCATTGAGGTAACTCCTGCATCGACTGTTTGGAATGGAACCACTTCCAACTGGAATGAAGCCTCCAACTGGTCAGCAGGAGTTATCCCTACTTCCTCTTATGATGTTACCATCCCGGCAAGTCCGAGCGGCGGAAACTTTCCAACCGTTCCTTCGGGCTACACCGCCAAATGCAACAAGCTTACTTTACAAGGAAATGCCACCGTAACGGTTAATGGAATTTTAGAGATTGAACAACAATAATTGCTTGAAACCGTAAGTAATGATTACTTTTAGCTTAGGTTAATATCTTCATTTACATCAAACCCTGCTCTTTTAAACTCCATTGCCGCAGGAAACTCTTTCAACAGGCGGTTGCGAATAGACAGCAGGGTAAACATGATGGGAAGGATACTCTCCTGCTCTTTGGTGAAGCCGTTGTAAAAAACATGCCATCCAACCAGCGAACGGTCGATAAGTTCAATAATCATTCTGGCTGCGCCCCTGGAATCTTCACCCTCTTGTTGGTCAAGTTCTTCTTTTCCTTTGCTAAAAAAGGCCCTTGACAGTTTAAGACATATCTGTAACTGATACCTGAAAACCACTTCAATCATGTTATTGATCTCGTCAATATTTTCGAAAGGAGCATCTTTGGCAAGTTTTAACTCGCTTAGGGTTACATCTTCGGCACGCAGTGGATATTTCTCGCAGGCATCATCAAACCAGTCGTCCACCTGATCTTCATATTTTCGTCCCACGCGAAGCACCTCATTGGTTTTGGCTTCACCCTGAAACAGGTCAAATTTTTTACGGGCATCAATCACCTCCACATCCGAAACATCAACCCCTTCTGCTTTGGCCATCTTTTCGGTAAACGACAGCGCCTCACCTGCCCTTTTATCCACGCTATTCCAAAATTGCCGGTTCTTTTTATCCCGCATTAACAACTCCTCGCTGCTTCCTTCAAAATAGGGGGCATAATTACCACATTCCGATGCCAACGGACAACGGTCGCACCAACGGTCGCAATAGTTAAATATTCCAATTATGTATTGTTCCATTCGTTTTTTGTTTTCGGCAAAAATAGCGTTTTATTTATTTCAATCCTGAGAGAATGAATTGGAAAAACCGATTCTGTTACCAATTTTACTGTTAACCATATTTAGGAGAGTTAAATAATTAATTATTACCTGATTCAGTTTAAAATAGATACCACTTATAAAAGATTAACAGCCACTTATAAACTCACTCAAGAGAAACACTTTAATTCACTATTCTTTCTCTATTTTTAGCCCAAATTATTGGAAAAATTTACATTATTATCAACTAAATAAATTTATTATGAAAAGAAAATTACTATTGATGTTAATTGCTTTATATACGAGTGCCTTTGTATATGGACAAT
>CAZKGB010000362.1:0-3117 GCA_964551935.1 uncultured Lentimicrobiaceae bacterium
TTCGATATTGGAAGGTAGTGTAGCCATAACGTAACCGTTTTCATCGACAGCCGCGTCAGCAAGGCCCATGGCTTTTAACTCCTCTGCCAACAGGTTTGCCAGGTTAAGTTGCTTGGCCGTGCTGGGAGTAGTGTTGAAATCTTCATCTGACCGGGTATCTATTTTGGCGTAACGAATAAACTTATCTACTACATTTTTCATGATGATAATTTTAAGCGCAAAAGTACACCTTAGCACTTAGAAAACCGAATAATTTAGATTGTTTAAGAAATATGGTGTTACGGCAATACTTTTCAATAAAAGTTTTTACCGAAGGTCAACATGATTTCCTAAATACTAAAACAGTCCCCCGTTACGATAAATTTCCATCTGAACCTGTGAGAAGGGAGTTATCTGACCGGTTTTATTTTTGGTTACATTAACCACCTCGCCGGTTTCAAAATTTACTTTGAGGATATCGCCATCTTCCAAATTAATGCTTTCAAGCTCGCTGTAAGTAACTATGGGTAAAGCCGCATTGATGGCATTACGCTCATAAATAGCGCCAAACGACTCAGCCAAAATGGCCGATACTCCCAACGCCTTAAACCCGTCAACTGCCTGTTGGCGTGAACTGCCGGCGCCAAAATTTTTACCTGTTACCACGATATCACCCGGTTTGACCTTTTTGGCAAAATCTTCAAAACCTTTCAAATTATCAAAGATATATTGCCCCATCATGTTGATGTCGGTAATTTGAAGATAGCGGTTATGGAAAATCATATCCGTGTCAATATCATCCATCGGCACAAGCCACACCCGGCCCTCAACCACCGTTGGTTTTTCTCCAACCGGATTCAACTGCTCCTCTTCCATGGCTTTTTGAATGCGCTCTTCCTGTTCGAGATAATCAAATAATGCAGGCTCATCAGGAATTTCATATTCGGTGGTTATATAGCCTGCCACGGCCGAGGCGGCCACAGTGGCCGGTGATGCCAGGTAAACGCTACCCTTACCCTGTTTGCCGGGAAAGTTTCGGTTTCCGGTACTAATGGTTATTTCACCGGGGCCATTTTGTCCCACCTGTCCTGCTGCACAACCTGCACAACCTGCATTGGAGACTAAAACGCCGGCTTCTTTAAATATTTTAATAATTCCCTCATCGAGGCACTGCTGCCATATAGCATCGGTGGCAGGCACAATTTTAAGAACCACGCCGGGAGCCACCTTACGGTTTGTTAACACGTTGGCAGCGGCCCGCATGTCCTCCATTCGTCCGTTGGTACAACTACCAATAAAAGCCGAATCGATTTTTACCCTTTGCGTTTCGTGAATATCAACCGTATCATGAGGCTTACCCGGACGGCTAACCATAGGCACAAACTTGCTGATATCAATATCGAAAGTGTTGGCATAAACAGCATCAGCATCTGCAAAAATTTCCTCCGGCTTTTTACCGGTTTTGCTTTCGCAATACTCCATCACCGCCTTATTGGGTGGAAAGAGCAATATGATTACCCCCATCTCGGTACCCATTGAAGCAATGGTAATGCGTTGGTCGAGGGTAAGCTTGTCAACGGCGTCACCATAAAACTCAACGGCATATCCCAACAATTTGTTGGCGCCAAAAATATGTAAAAGATTAAGCACGATATCTTTAGCGGTAACATTACCGGGCTTTTCTCCCTGCAAATTAATTTTAACCGTTTCGGGTGTTTTAAACCAAACCTTCCCACTGTGAAATGCAGCTGCAATATCCTTATCGCCCATCCCCTGGCCAAAAGCGCCAATGGCTCCGAGAATATTGGCATGCGAATCGGTCGTAACGGCAGTTGAACCCGGCCAGGCCAAACCTTCCGAAATAAGAGTGTGCGTTCCGATTCCATTGTTGATGTCAAAAACTTTGATGCCGTGTTTGCGGGCAAAAACCCTTACCAATTGCTGATTGGAAGCATATTTTTGATCGCTTCCGGTAGGATTGGTATCAAAAGTAAAAAAGGTTTTGGAAGGATCGTCAATATGAAGGTTATAGGTTTCGATATTTTTAACCACGTTCGGGCCGCCAAAGTCTCTTGCCACGCGGGCATCAATAACGATATCCACAACATCACCCGGTTTAATGTTTTTTTGACCCGAATGACGGGCTATAATTTTTTCAATGATGGTCATGCTCATAATTATGCTGTTTTTTTTGAAGGTGCTAAAATAGTTAATACTTTAATTTGACAAAGAGAAATATTCGAACAGGAGATATTGAATTTGATTAAAGCTTAATAAAAAAATACCGACCTTTGCCGCAAAATTACATCCATGAAAATTGCATCGTTGGTATCGGGTGGAGTTGACAGCTCCGTAACCATTCCTTTGTTAAAAGAACAGGGCTTTGACCCACATATTTTTTACATCCGCATCGGCATGGAAGACGAGCCCTCATTTTCTGATTGTCCGGCCGAAGAGGATATAGAGATTACCACCTGGATTGCTAAAAAATATGGTTGCCAATTCGACATTGTTGATTTACAAAAAGAGTATTGGGATACGGTGGTTAAATACACCATCGACACGGTAAAAGCAGGCCTCACTCCCAACCCTGATATCATGTGCAACCTACTGATAAAGTTTGGGGCTTTTCGTGAAAAGTACGGCCATGCATTCGACAAAATCACCACGGGCCATTACGCTTCTACTTTGGAAACAAGTGAAGGGATTTTTTTAAGCACGGCCAAAGACCGTGTAAAAGACCAGACCTATTTTTTAGGACAAATCACCACCGAACAGTTAAACCATGTAATGTTTCCCATCGGGCATCTTGAAAAGAGAGAGGTTCGTCGCATTGCCGAAGAGATGAAACTCCCAAGTGCCCACCGGCCTGACAGCCAGGGAATCTGTTTTTTAGGAAAAATCAACTACAACGATTTTATCAGAAAATATGTTGGAGAGCGACCGGGTGAAGTTATTGAGCTGGAAACCGGCAAAGTACTGGGCGAGCACAAAGGTTTTTGGTTTCATACCATCGGTCAGCGGCGCGGGCTGGGACTGGGCGGCGGCCCCTGGTTTGTCGTTAAAAAGGACATTGAAAAAAACATAATCTACGTTTCAAACGGCTACGATCCCATCGCCCAATACGATGATAAGATC
>CAZKGB010000363.1:0-3107 GCA_964551935.1 uncultured Lentimicrobiaceae bacterium
GGAAAGCAATATCTCTTCCAGGCAATGTAAAGAAATCGTTCATTTTCAATGTCAGATTTAACCCTGACAAACACATTGTATAACAATGTGTTTCATTCGCTCAAAGGGCTGATTTGTCATCAGAGGTGACAAATCCGGGCTAATATAAATAATTGTTGTAAGGATATCTTATGGCATGAACCTTTTTAATGTGCTCGTATAACAGATTTTTAAACTGATCGTAATGGTCTTTTGTTTTGGCTGAAATGAAAATACATGGATGATTGTCTTTGGCCATCCAGGTATTTTTTAATTCATCCAGACTAATATTTTCCACGGTGGCAGGGGTGAGGTCATCCGCCTCTTTTTCTATCCATTTGTACGCGTCAACTTTATTAAACACCATGATGACGGGTTTGTCGCCGGCATCAATTTCCGAAAGGGTTTGGGTAACGGTTTTAATCTGTTCTTCAAACTCGGGATGTGAAATATCAACCACGTGCACCAGGATATCCGACTCGCGGACTTCATCCAGTGTTGATTTAAACGATTCTACCAACCCGTGAGGAAGTTTACGAATAAATCCTACCGTATCCGAAAGCAGAAAGGGAAGGTTTTCAATAACCACTTTTCTAACGGTAGTGTCGAGTGTGGCGAACAGCTTGTTTTCGGCAAAAATATCCGACTTGGAAAGAAGGTTCATAATGGTTGACTTACCCACGTTGGTATAACCTACTAAAGCAACTCTTACCATATTTCCACGATTTTTCCGTTGGGTGGCTTTCTGCTTATCGATTTGTTCCAGTTTCTTTTTTAGCAGGGCGATTTTGTCACGGATAATCCGGCGGTCGGTTTCGATTTCTGTTTCTCCCGGGCCCCGTAGTCCGATACCTCCGCGTTGACGCTCGAGGTGCGTCCACATACCGGTTAGACGTGGTAGCAGATACTGGTATTGTGCCAGTTCTACCTGTACCTTGGCATGGGCGGTCCGTGCTCTTTTGGCAAAAATGTCGAGGATGAGGTTGGTTCTGTCGAGCACCTTGGCCTCGATGGCTTTTTCCAGGTTGCGGATTTGCGACGGGGAAAGCTCATCATCAAATACCACCATGTCGATTTCGGCGGCTTTTACATATTGGGCAATCTCTTCCAGTTTACCTGTTCCCACGTAAGTTTTCGGGTTGGGGAAATCCAAATTTTGGATAAAACGTGTTTCTACTGTACCACCGGCGGTGTCCACCAGAAATTCAAGCTCGTCAAGATACTCGTTAACTTTATCCTTCCCCTCTTTTCCCATGGAAATACCAACCAGAACCGTGCGTTCCGGTTTGGTTTGTATGGAGGTCTCTTTTTTTTCAATCATAATAGGGAAGGTGTCAACAAAAGAAGTCTGTTCAATCCGAATGACAGCTCTTTCATTTGATTAATTAATATATCTTTTTAAATCCAACAATCGACCTTACATCGTTAATCGTTTGGCGGGCGCTGGCACTTGCTTTTTCGGCACCTATCTTCATTACTTTGTTGATGTAATCCTGATTGGCTGATATCTCGGCAACCTTGTCGCGGAAAGGAGTTGTAAAAGCGATGATGTCTTCTGCCAACTGCTTCTTTAAGTCACCGTAGCGAATGGTCATGTTATTGTATTGATCTTCAAAATAGTCAACAACATCAGGTTCGGAAACCACTTTTAAAATGGTAAAGAGGTTTTCGATGGGTTCGGGTTTGGTTTGGTTAATTTGTACCGGACCACTATCGGTAACAGCCCGCATTACCTTTTTGCGAATGGATTTGGGGTCTTCAGCCAGAAAAACGGCATTGCCTTCACCCTCCGATTTTCCCATCTTGCCTGAACCGTCGAGTCCCGGAATTTTAATTAATTCATCTCCAAAATTAAATGCCTTTGGAATGGGGAAATAGTCGTTTTTGTACATCCGGTTAAACCGGCGGGCAAAGGTGCGGGTCATTTCCAGGTGCTGCTCCTGATCTTTTCCAACCGGCACATACGATGAGCGGTGGATAAGAATATCGGCAGCCATCAGTGTTGGATAGGTTAATAATCCGGCGTTCACATTATCAGGCTGTTTACGAGCTTTTTCTTTAAAAGTGGTAACCCTTTCCAGTTCGCCCAAGTAGGCGTTCATATTTAAAAACAGGTAGAGTTCGGCCGTTTCGGGAAGGTCGCTTTGCAAATACAAAGTTGCTTTTTCAGGATCCAGTCCGGCAGCAAGGTATTCAACCAAAACCTGACGCACGTTTCCTTGTAAATCACCCGGTTTGGGATGGGTTGTCAGTGAGTGGTAATCAGCGATGAAAAAGAAACACTCGTTGGTTTCCTGCATTTTTACAAAATTCTTCACCGCACCAAAATAATTACCCAGGTGCAGGTTGCCCGTGGGACGTATCCCGCTCAGTACAATATCTTTTTTTTCCATGGCGGCAAAAATAGTCAATTCTTTTGATTGCAGTGTAGCTAATAAGTAATGTTGCCACGAAATCAACAACAGCAAAAAATGAGTTTAAAGCTCATCATCAAAATAACCATTTCCCCTATAGGGGATGGTGAAAAAAAGCAGATAGGGGGCATCCTATAAAAAAGCCACCCGAAACACTCCGGATGGCTTTTAAGCGTATGAAAAACTATTAATCTACAAACTTTTCTTTACGAGGTAAAAGTCAACTTTCTCTTCATAATCACCATCAATACGCTCCTGCATCTCCTCCAGGTTTTTTGGCGGAGGTACAATTACTTTTTCGCCTTCTACCCAGTTAAGCGGTAAAGCAACTCCGTTTTTATCGGAAACCTGCAAGGCTTTCAGCGAACGCAAAATCTCATCCATGTTACGGCCCACATTTAACGGGTAATACATTACCAGTCTGATTTTCTTATTCGGGTCAATAAAAAATACTGCTCTTACGGCAGCGGTTTCACTCTCGTTGGGCTGTAACATTCCGTAAAGTTTTGAAACCTTCATGTCGATGTCGGCAATGATTGGGAAATCAAAATAGACCCCGGTATTTTCTCTTACGTTGTTTACCCATGCCAGGTGAGCGTGAATACTATCGATACTTAAGCCGATAAGTGAAAAAAGTGACTGAAGTTAGGAGTAAAGTAAAGTGTAAAGTGTTAA
>CAZKGB010000364.1:0-3094 GCA_964551935.1 uncultured Lentimicrobiaceae bacterium
AGATGCCGTAAAGGGTTTTGCTTTTATCGTAGATTTCCGACTGCGGCGAGTTAACGTATTTGGCTGTTGATTTGTCTTTACTTAAAATACGTCCGCCAAACCCGATCACTTTTCCGGTGAGGTTGTGAATGGGGAATATGACCCTGCCCCTAAAGCGATCCATCATTTTATCCCCTTTGTCGATAGTGACGCCGGTTTTAAACAGCACCTCTTTTTTAAACCCGTTTTCGAGGGCATGACGCGAGTAATCATCCCATTTGTCAAGAGCATAACCCAGCTGAAACTTTTTGATGGTTACCTCTAAAAACTCACGCTCTTTAAAATAGGTGAGGCCGATGGCTTTTCCCTCGTCGGTGTTAAAGAGGTTTTCCTGAAAGTAATTATTAACAAAAGTGTTGAGGGTAAAAAGGCTCTCGCGTTCATCGATTTGCAGTTGCATCTCAGGCGTCATGGCCTCTTCTTCAATTTCGATGTTGTACTTTTTAGCCAGGAACCTGAGTGCCTCGGGGTAGGAGTAGTGCTCGTGTTCCATGATGAAGTTTATCGCGTTGCCGGCTTTACCGCAGCCGAAACACTTGTAAATTCCTTTGGCCGGGGAAACCACAAACGAGGGGGTTTTTTCGTTATGAAAAGGACATAACCCCAGGTAATTGACACCCCGTTTTTTAAGGCTTACAAAATCGCCTATTACCTCTTCAACATGGGCTGTTTCAACAATTTTTCGTATGGTTTCGGGTTTAATCAACTGCTAAAATTTGAGATTGCTAAAGTAGGGAATATTGAGAGAAGTTGGAAAATAAATTATGCATCCTGATTTCCGGCGTGGACAGATTTGAGTGGTTGTTGCTGATTTTGTAGGTGATTTATCATTTGTTTGATAGCGACTTTTGGTAATTTATATATTTAACTTTTTTAACTTTCGCAAGCTCTCTAACCCACCTTTGATAAGGTGTTAAAATTAAATAATTTTGTAATGGTTTGATTCTCAAAAATCATTTTCTCAGTTAACAATACCGCCATTGTAATTATTGCTTTTTCACTTGAAGTAAAAAAGTCATTAATCTTTGAAATGATTGTTATACCTTTATAATAAAATATGTCGTTTCGTTTTTTGTTATGTAATACAAAGATACTGAGACCCAGTATTATAAACAAACAAATATTTTACATTTAGGTTGCTTCTCAGCACTTTAATGAATTTACGAAAGTTGAACCGAGTTGATTTTTTAATCCGGTAATACTCGACTTTTTTTCGTTTGGGTTTACAATAAACATCCAGATAGTATTTGTTCTCGTAAGCAAGCCTGTTTATCTCTCTAAAATGGATTTTAGGCTGGTCGGTAAACAAGGTCCCGTCTTTTTTGTACTCTTTCAAGCCTGGCTGAGGTTCATTGTCTTTAAAAGGGATTTCAGCTTTAAGTTTTCCATCCTTATAAAAAACTTTTCTAATTCCATCTTTTATCCCGTTTTTGTACATAGTAAAACGATAAGGCTTACCGCTTTCGTAATACCACTTGGCTATACCGTCTTTATGTCCCTCTTTATAATGAATCTCGTTTTTAACATTTCCATTATCATAATAATTGTATCCAACCCCGTCAAATAATCCGTTTTTAAAGGATACTTTCGAGGTTATTTTTTTCATTGAATTATAAATAATTAGTACCGAGTCGCCTTGCTCGTTCACCGCATACTCCTTCCACCCGTGTTTGGTTTTAAACAGATTGCTGTTTTTGGTTTTATTTTGACATGAGTTCATCAACAGCATACTCATGATAAACAATAGTTGCAGGTAACCGGAAAAGGAAAGGCGGCGAAATAGGGCAGGTTTCATAGGGAATGAATTAAAAGTAAAACCAAATGTACAAAAATTTAAAATGATCCTTTACAACCCGAAGCGCTCATATTTTTTAAATACACGAAACCGTATTCAATCCTATCTGTTTTTTTCCGATATTAGCCTGTTAAATATTAAAACCAATCATGATGCCTACCCAATCCGCTTTAGAAGCGTTGAAACATTTGCGCGATCCTTCCACCTTTCAATGGTATGTAATTCCTCTTTTTGCTTTCGTGGTGTATGTGTACGCCGTGGAAGTAGAGCGTAAAAACTGGAACCTGCTTTTTGCAGGGCTGGCCTTTTGGGGAATGGACTGGTTTAACGAAATCTGGAATTCGCTGGTTTTTCATTTTACCAACTATGCCCCTGTTTGGGGTGCTTCCGGAAATTCGGCTTACGAAATTCTTATCGGACTAAATATTGAAATCAGTTTTATGTTCGCCATAGCCGGTATCGCTTTTGCCAAAATGTTGCCGGAAGATAAAACCATGAAAATTATGGGCATCCCCAATCGCTGGTTCTTTGCCATAGTGAACTCCATATTTTGTGTGGTGGTTGAAATATTGCTAAATGCCGCCGGGGTATTAACCTGGGATTACTCATGGTGGAATGTAACAGCACCTTATTTAATCGTTATTTTTGGATATCTCACCTTTTTTATTGTTTCCTATTGGGTGTTTGATATGAAAACCATCAAAAAGAAGATAACCACCGTAAGCATTATTTTTGGTATTGATTTGCTTGCTATTATTGTTTTTGGTTTTATGTTGGGATGGCTGTAAGCTATTGCATTTACTGTCAACACCTCTTATTGGTTTCCCGGCCAGGATTTTGCTGAGCGCTGTTTTTTTGATGCAACTTTAAAAACCATCCGTTTGGCCGGTGGTAACGTTTTTTTTGGATAAATCGAATATCGTAAATCACTTTCACAAATTGTAAATCAATTGGTCAAGGTTTTACGTATGATTTACGAAATTACCTGACTGCCGAAGGCATGAATATCTGATATTTGGTTGGGCCATTTCTTCCGGGAGCTGTTAAAGCTACTTTCCTGAAAGGTTGTTTTTCAATTCCAGCCTCAACATATCCAAAGCAGCCAGGGCAGCACGACGAATATTTCTGCCGCGATGCTCGCCAAAATGAAACAGCTTTGAAGTTACGCCATGCCTGGTGGCAAGAGCAATCCAGGTAGTCCCCACCGGTTTTTCGTCGGTGCCGCCACCGGGGCCTGCAATACCCGAGGTTGCCACGGCA
>CAZKGB010000365.1:0-3087 GCA_964551935.1 uncultured Lentimicrobiaceae bacterium
GCCGTCTTGTTTGGCCAGCATTTTTACTTTACCTTCGGCTTCGGCCGGTACGGTGGCAAGTGTGGTGTGGTCGCCGTCGCCAATATCTTCGGCTAAAGCGGCTTTTATAATATCATCTAAGGTCATATTCAAATTTTTGGCAAAAATACCATTGTTTTTTGGATAATTTGATTTTTATTCTCGCCGACTCGCGAGATAAGCCGCTAAGGAGTGTTAACAAAACTTTTTGCCACTGTTATAAAGAGATGAGATTTATTTTAATTTTGATGAATGGTTTAAATATGATTTTTATGAAGAGAGGGATTTTTTTTCTTGTTGTTTTGTTAACGATATGTCTGTCAGGTTGTGAGGAGCATAAACCCACCGAAGCAAAAGATTTTAATAATAATTTGAAAGATTTTAATAAATCGCTGCATCATGTTGACAAAACCATGGATATCATGGATAAAATGAACAGGGAGATGGATAAAGTTGCCGAGCTTCGTGCAACAGGAACAATTTCAAATGAGGAGGCCGAGCACCGGTTGGATGTTATCCGAACCAAATACTCGCAGGAGCTTACCAAAACAGGCGATCTTAAAAAAGCAACCGTGTTTCCTGAGTGGGCAAAAAAAATTGGCCTTAGTGCTCCTCAAGGTATGACCCTGAACAAATCGATGTCGCAAATTACCTCCTCCCAAGACTCTAACACGGGATATAATTCAATGAATTTTGTTTATAACGGGAGCTATGATGTAGCCATGAAACAAGCTGAAACGATTGCTCGTAATGCCGGAGTTCCTATTGGCAGCGATTATCAGGAAGCGCTGGATTTGGCTAAGGAGCTGGATACTGAGCCAATAAAAGGGGCCGTTTACATGAACTTTGAAATTGGTAAAGACGATAACCAACAGTATCATATTGCCATTACCGTGGATGAAAAAGGTGTGCTAACCATTACGGCTACCGATTACTTACAACTGCAAAAACAGATAAACAACCAACCCAATTAGCTGATGAATGTTTTAATTACCGGTGCAGGTAAAGGGATTGGACTGGCTCTTACCAATGCTTTTTTAAAAGAGGGACATGCCGTGTTTGCTGTTTCACGACATATTGAATCGTTAAATAAAATTGTTAACCCTGACCTTACCGCTTATTCGTTCGATTTGACGCATGGCGACTATTCTCCCCTTTTTGAAAAAATCAATCATACTTTTAAATACATTGATGTTTTAATCAACAATGCAGGAGCCCTGATTAATAAACCATTGCTCGAATTTTCTGACACGGATTTTGATTTGCTTTTTGATATTAATGTAAAAGCGGCTTTTAAAATGGTTCAGGGATGTGTGCCGCTTATGAATCCCGGCTCTCACATTGTAAATATATCGAGTATAGGAGGGTTTCAGGGTAGTGTTAAGTTTCCGGGGTTGTCACTTTACAGCGCTTCAAAAGGAGCCTTGGCTGTTTTAACCGAATCGATGGCAGTTGAATTGGCGGATAATAAAATTGCCGTGAATGCTCTGGCGTTGGGGGCTGTTCAAACCGAGATGCTGTCGGCTGCATTTCCGGGGTACAAAGCCCCTCTTAAACCCGATGAAATGGCTGCTTTTATCAAAGATTTTGCCCTTTCGGGACACAAAGTCTTTAATGGTAAAATATTACCGGTATCGCTTTCAACTCCCTGATGGAGATAGGAATGTTGTGGGGCATAGGGTAAGAATAAAAATTACAAAAAAATTTCAGAAATTAATTTGACTTTTGTTAACAAGTATGTTAACTTTGCTTCATGACAAGAGAAATAAGATTCTACAAAAAATATTTTATCGAATTTTATATTGCCCAAGACATAAAAGTTCAGGAAAAAATTGAATATGTTTTTAAATTAATAAGAACTGTAGATAGGGTTCCTGAAAAATTCCTGAAACACATTGAAGGTACTGATGGTCTTTATGAAATTAGAATAAAATATCGAAGTGACATCTTCAGAATCTTTTGTTGTTTTGATGAAGGTAAATTGGTAATTCTATTTAATGCCTTTCAAAAGAAAACGCAGAAACCGCCGAAGAAAGAAATAGAAAAAGGTATAAGATTAAAACAAGAATATTTTCAGAATAAAAAAGGAGACAAATCATGAAAACTATAAAAGATGCCAGGACATTTGATGAGTTGTTAGATATTAAGTATGGGAAATTAGGAACTCCTGAAAGAGATGAATTTGAATCAAAATCAAAGGCATTTATTGTAGGAGAAATGATAAAAGAAGCTAGAAAGGAAGCTCAATTGACCCAGGACGATTTAGCAAAAAGGACCGGAACTAAAAAAAGTTATATATCCAGACTTGAAAATGGAAAGATTGATATTCAAATTTCTACACTTTTTAAAATATTTGAAGAAGGACTGGGCAAAAAATTAGGACTAACTATCCTGTAAAAAAATTACGGCACTACAACATCATGTCTGTTGTTTAAGTAGATACAATGTTTGTATTCCAAATCTTAGTAGGTTTGTAAATAGAAAAATTAGAAGTGGAAACAACGGTACGCACCAAAGCCTTAAAAGATAAGATGTATTTTTTCAGGTTAAAATTTTACGGTTGCTAACACTTTTAAAATTGCGTTGAGTTTGTTTTCTTCCGGAATCGCACCATCAATCCAGTAAATTTTAGTGCCTTTTTTTTCCATTCTTCTAAACCAGGTCATCTGCCGTTTGGCAAATTGATGAATGGCTGTATTGAGGTTGGAAAACATCTCGTCGTACGAAATCTGTCCGGTAACATACAAGGTAAGCCATTTGTACTCCAAACCGTAAAAGGTGAGCTGCTCAGGCTTTAAGCCGGTTCCGAGCAGGTGCTCAACTTCTTCAATCATGCCATGGTTTAACCGGTGTACAAGCCTGTCGGTTATCCGCTGCCTGATTTCCTGTCGTTCGTATGAAATGCCAAAGGTTACGGAATCAATGTCCGGCATATCGATAACCTTGTCGGGATTGAGTTTTTCGTGCTCTTTTATTTCAATGGCTCTAATGATTCGGCTCCTTTCAATGAGGTCGGTAGTATTGTGAAGTTGGCCGTAACTTTTAAGTTTTTCTCTCAGCTCATCATCC
>CAZKGB010000366.1:0-3086 GCA_964551935.1 uncultured Lentimicrobiaceae bacterium
CGTGAGCTAAATCAAAGATTCCTCCACTACGATTGGAATGACGTGTAACAAATGTCGAAACGTTGCAATTCCCGTCACCTCGACTGGAAACACAGCTCCGTATAACTATCGGAGCGCTATCATAAATTTAACCCTAAAAAAAACCCGTCCTGCAACAGAACGGGCTTTTTAATATAGACTATTGAAGTTCTACAACTGAGGGCCTGCAGCCACCAAACGTATTCCTTCTTCGTTATCGGTAAAGCTTTCAAAGTTATTGATAAACTTCTCGGCAAGTTTTCTGGCCTGTGCATCCCATTTTTCAGGATCGTCCCAAAGGTTACGCGGGTTGAACACTTTGCTGTCGATTCCTTCGAGGGCTGTTGGAATAGCGAGGTTGAAGAATGGCAGTTTTTCGTATTCTGCTTTGTCGAGGCTGCCGTCCAAAATGGCATCAATAATAGCACGGGTGGTGGGCAGGTCGATGCGTTTTCCAACACCGTAAGGGCCGCCAATCCAGCCTGTATTTACAAGGTAAGCTTCGGCATTGTTTTGTTCCATGCGTTTAATCAACTCGTCGGCATATTTGGTTGGGTGCAACAGTAAGAAAGCAGCACCAAATCCGGCTGAGAACGACGGAACAGGCTCGGTAATACCTCTTTCGGTACCGGCAACTTTAGCGGTGTAACCGCTTAAGAAATGGTATTTTGTCTGATCTTTGGTAAGTTTTGAAACCGGAGGCAATACCCCGAAAGCATCGGCAGTTAAAAAGATAACCTTTTGGGCATGTCCTGCTTTTGAAACCGGTTTAACAATGTTTTCGATATGATAAATAGGATAGGAAACACGGGTGTTCTGTGTTTTTGATACATCGCTAAAGTCGATGTGACCGTTTTCATCCACCACAACATTTTCCAGCAGTGCATCACGGCGAATGGCTTTCCAGATATCGGGCTCTTTGTTGGGGTCAAGGTCGATAACTTTGGCGTAGCAACCCCCTTCAAAGTTAAATACACCGTCATCGTCCCAGCCGTGTTCGTCATCACCAATCAGCAGACGTTTCGGGTCGGCCGAAAGGGTTGTTTTACCGGTTCCGGAAAGTCCGAAGAAGATAGCAACATCTTTACCGTCTTTGCTGGTGTTGGCTGAGCAGTGCATGGCTGCAATACCCTGCAGCGGCAGATAATAGTTCATAATGGAGAAGAAACCTTTTTTGATTTCACCGCCATACCATGTTCCGCCAACCAGTGCAAATTTCTTTTTCAGGTTAAATACGGCAAACACTTCCGAGTTCATTCCCATCTCTTCCCAACGAGGGTTGGTAGTACGACAGGCATTGAGCATAACAAAGTCGGGTTCAAAAGTTTCCAGCTCTTCTTCTGTGGGGCGGATAAACATATTTTTAACAAAGTGTGCCATCCAGGCAATTTCGGTTACAATACGAACCCGCAGACGGGTGTTTTCGTTGGCACCGGCATAGCCATCCTGAACGTAGAGTTTTCTGCCGTTCAAACGTTCGGCACTTATTTTATGAAGATATTCCCAGTTTTCTTCCGATAAAGGCTTGTTGTCGGACGATTTACGCTGTTCGTTTTTCCACCAGATGTTGTCTCTTGAAGTCTCTTCATCAACAATGTATTTGTCCTTGGGAGAGCGCCCTGTAAAGATGCCGGTATCTACGGCAACGGCTCCGGTGTCGGTTAACACCCCTTTGGCGTAACCTTCGTTGTTAGGATCGAGTTCGTGTTCATACAGTTCATCGTATGACAGGTTGTAATAAAGCTCTTCAACTTCGGAAATACCGTAGCTTTTAAGTGCTTCTTTGATTTTATTTAAATCTTTTGCCATAATAATTGTTTTAGGGTTTGTTTAATTAGGCGAATTTAAAGAATAAAAAATATATAAAACAAATTAGCCATCCGAAATTGAGTTCGGATGGCTGATTTATTCTGATTCAACATTTATTTGTTTTTCCTTTTCCAGGCTCCTGTGTTCATTATTTTGGCCTGTGCTGCTGCGAGGCGGGCAATCGGAACGCGGAAAGGTGAACAACTTACATAATGGAGTCCAACGCGGTGGCAAAACTCGATGGAGCTGGGTTCGCCGCCATGTTCACCACAAATACCGAGTTTGATTTTCCGGCGTGTTTTCCGGCCTTTCTTAACAGCCATCTCAACCAGCTGTCCAACACCTTCCTGGTCAAGAACCTGGAACGGGTCATTTTTAAGAATACCCTTTTCAATATAGATGGGTAAGAATTTACCGGCATCATCGCGCGAATAGCCAAAGGTCATCTGGGTAAGGTCGTTGGTACCGAAGGAGAAGAACTCGGCGGATTCGGCAATTTTATCGGCTGTTAAGGCCGCACGCGGAATTTCAATCATGGTTCCAACCAGATGGTCAATTTTCGTGCCTCTCTCTTCAAATACCTTTGCAATGGTAGCACGAACGATCTCCTCCTGCATTTTCATCTCTGCCAGAGTGCCTGTTAAAGGAATCATAATTTCAGGATGTGTTTTAATGCCTCTTTCCTTCAGATTAAGGGCTGCTTCAATGATGGCACGAGCCTGCATTTCGGTAATTTCGGGATAGGTGTTGCCCAAACGGCATCCGCGGTGACCCAGCATCGGGTTTACTTCTGAAAGGTCTTCCACTTTGTGTTTGATAACTTTTACGTCAACACCCATCACTTTGGCCATCTCTTTTTGACCTTTTTCATCGTGAGGTACAAACTCATGCAATGGCGGGTCGAGCAAACGGACCGTTACCGGTAATCCTTGCATGGCTTCAAAGATGCCTTCAAAGTCTTCACGCTGGATGGGTAATAATCTGTCGAGGGCTTCACGACGGCCTTTTTCATCTTCGGCCAAAATCATCTCGCGCATGGCAATAATCTTATCACCGCCAAAGAACATGTGCTCGGTACGGCAAAGACCGATTCCCTGAGCGCCGAAGTTGCGGGCAACTTGTGCATCGTGGGGTGTATCGGCATTGGTACGAACCAGCAGTTTGGCTTTTTTGTCAGCCAGTTTCATCAGCTCGCCAAAATCGCCGCTAAGTTCCGGTTCCATGGTTTTTATCTGTCCGTCGTAAACTTCACCGGTGGT
>CAZKGB010000367.1:0-3046 GCA_964551935.1 uncultured Lentimicrobiaceae bacterium
CCTAAATAGGTTAACAAATTATTCTTTAGCGCATCAAAATAGGAATTAGCCTTGTTGCTGCCTATCAACAAAACCTTCTTTACTTTTCTAAAGTTTTTAACAGCTGCTTATTGATTTCACGGGCAATAAACGGCCCTTCATAAATAAAACCGGTATAAACCTGAACCAAATCGGCTCCGGCATTCAACTTCTCCAAGGCATCTTGCGCTGTAAATATCCCTCCAACACCAATAATGGGAAAAGCCTTTTTTGATTTTTGAGCCAGATAACGAATAATTTCGGTACTGCGGTCTTTGATGGGTTTCCCGCTTAACCCTCCCTTTCCAATACGATTAACCGATTCTTTGTCGGTTGCCAGCCCCGAACGGGAAATGGTTGTATTTACCGCCACCACCCCGTCGATGTTGGTTTGAGCCACTACTTCTATCACCTCATCCAGTTGCTTTTCGTTTAAATCAGGCGACAGTTTAAGTAAAATGGGCTTGGGATTATCCTTTTGTTGGTTGATGGCTTGTAAACTATTCAAAATTTCCAACAAAGCCTCCTGATCCTGAAGTTCGCGCAAATCGCTTATGTTCGGACAGCTTACATTAACCGTGAAGTAGTCGACATAATCAAACAATCCTTTAAACACAACAACATAATCGTTAACCGCGCTGCTGTTTGGGGTAGCGGTGTTTTTTCCAAGGTTGCCGCCAATAATAATGTTTCCTTTTCTTTTCTTCAGGTTTTTAACAACGCTGTTAAGCCCGTGGTTGTTAAACCCCATCCTGTTTATTAAGGCATGGTCGTCAGGTAACCGAAAAAGACGTGGTTTTGGGTTACCGGGTTGCCCCTTGGGAGTAACGGTTCCGATTTCGACAAACCCAAAGCCCAGTTTCCCCAGCTCGTTAAAGGAGGTGGCGTTTTTATCAAACCCTGCAGCAATACCCACCGGATTCGGGAACTTTAAGCCAAACAGCTCACGCTCCAGCCGTTTATCACGAAAGGTTGCGCGATTACTGACGGCTTTTCCGAGCAGGGGTATTGAAAAAAGAAATTTTAATGAACCGGTAGCAAAATGATGTACCTTTTCAGGATCAAAACTGAATAGCAACGGCCGTATCAGCTTCTTATACATGTACTAGGCCTCTTTTGGGGAGTCTTCGTCAGCCTCTTTCGTTTCCGTATCTTCACCGGATTTCTGCTCTTCTTTCAGGTCAATCAGGTTATTTTCCACAAGGATGTTGTACCAAGTAAACACGCTCTTCATATTGGAAACATACACCGAATCCTTATCGTATTTGGGAACCGCCTTCTCAAAAAGCGCTTTTAAATCAGCCGATGACATCTTTTTAGGATTTTCAATCGTCTTGCCATCGAGGGCTTTAAAAAGATTTTTAAAAGCATCTTCCAGCGGAAGATCATCGGTTTCGGTATAAATACTAATCTCTTTTAACGAGCTAATCTTATCGTGCGAAAAGGCAGGGTATCGCTTGCCATCCATTAACGACTCAATAATGATTTTATTTTTGGCATCTCCTACCATTAAAAACAGTCCCGGTTTTCCGGAGATTGATAATATTTTTGTCAGATCCATAGGTAAAAATTTTGATGCAAAAATAGCTTTTAGTTAATAAAACCAAAACAGGTTCCGAATATTGTTTAAAAAAAAATTTTTATCGGTTATTTAAGCATCTCCTCAACATCGTATATTTTTCCGTTGTTAGGAGCGGGTTTTACACCCAACAACTTTGAAACAAGCGGGTAAACATCTACATTGGGAAATGCCGGTTGCCGGTAGCCGGCTTTAAAATCGGGGCCTAAGGCATAAAAAACAGCCTGCATGTCCTTAAAATCGTTGTCGTAACCATGTGCCCCTTTTCCATTTTTGTGTTGCCACGACCAATAGACACTCCAACCCGGTTCACCCACCAGTACGTAACTGTAAATTCGCAGGTTTTTACCGTAGTTCAGCCTTTTGGGGAGTGTTCCCCGTTTCCAAACCTGTACGTTAGGAATCTTTTTTAACGCATTCCAGACTTTAATCTCTTTCCCGGCTTTGGCCTGCAAATTGTAATTTGGATTCCAACCGTCAAAACGAGCCAGGTCGGCGGTGTCGACGTACTCATCTAAAATTACCTGTTTCTCTTGCGATAGCTCTGTCATACCATGGTCAGAAACGATAATAAAGTCGATACTGTCGTAAATGGGTAGCTTACGCGCTTCCCTGAAGAAATCGCCCAGCCAGCGGTCAATTTGTTCAACTACCTGCTTTGTTTCCTTACTCTCAGGGCCATAGCCGTGACTGGTGTGATCAGGCTCGTGGTAATACCACATAACAAGGTGCGGCCGTTGGGCATAGGGCAGATTAAGCCAATGAATTACCGTGTCAATTCGGGCTTCAAATGGCATCGCCTGATTATACTTTTTCCAGTATGTTGGCCTGATGCCCTGCACATCGGCTTCAGAACCTACCCAAAACAGCGTGGCCGACTTAAGATGGTTTTTTACTGCCGTGTTCCAAAGAGGTTCGCCTCCGTAAAAAGCTCCTTCGCCAACCGTCGATTTATCTTTTTTGTTATAATCCTTTCCAAGATCTTCTGCATAAAAATTATTTAACACGATGCCGTGCCCATCGGCATACAAGCCTGTTGCCAGCGAATAGTGATTGGGGAAAGTTTTGGACGGAAAAATAGGTTTCATCGATTCGGCACGAACGCCAACACGGGAAATGGAATCCAGTACCGGCGTATTATATAAATCCTGATAATCCCATCGAAAGCCATCCAGCGACAGCATAACCACGTATCGTTTTGGTACATGTTGATTTTTGCTTTTACTTTTGCTGTTGCATGATGTTACGCCCAAAAGCAATAACAAGGCAACCGGTAGCAGGTATCTTTTCATTGGTTTGTAATTTTATTCTGACTTAAAATAAATCAATTATTGAACTTGAATTTAAAAGTTTAACAACGATTTATTAACTATGCCATCTTTATACCCAAGATTTACCGACCTAAAGGTCTATTTTAAGAGTACGTCGTAAGTAATTATCTTTGCGTAA
>CAZKGB010000368.1:0-3031 GCA_964551935.1 uncultured Lentimicrobiaceae bacterium
ACTATCGGTATCCACATTTGCGGAATCTTCGGTTTCCGTCATCGCCGTATCGTTAACCTCTTGTTTAACGCCAACCTCACGTACATTGTGTTTTTCTTTTTTTGTTTCAGGCTTATCTACGGAAATATCCTTTTTGGTCGTGTGAATTTTTTCCGGTTTTTCTTCCGGAGGAACGTAAAAATCTCCATTGATAACAACGGAATCACCGGTCTTTGCAATTTCCTGACATTCATCCACATTCACCACTTTATCATAGAAAAACAAAGTAATCACCCCCCCGAGAAAAAAGCCCAGAATAAAGAAAAGCCACCGGTTATTTGTAATCCTTTCCACAATGTTTAAGTGCTTATTGCTTGAATGACAAACATAAACATTTTTTGAAAAGCAATTAAAAAATTCTACCTGTAATAATAATAAAGGAAAAGCATTTACAGTTAACTACATTTAACATAAACTATATTGCTAAATTCATATATTTGCCTAATTCGGAATAAACAGATTACAAATTAATAAACTTGTTGATTATGAGACAGATAGCAAAATTTTCATTTGTTGCACTGATAACATCAGTACTCACCATTGCCGGTTATCATTACTTTATAAAAGAAGACTCCAAGACAGTAATAATAGAACGAAACAACGAAAAATCAAATGTTATTCATACATCATACACACCGAATATGTTGCCGAGCGAACAGCTTTCGATGGATTTTAATGCATCGGCTGAAAATGCTCTGCACGCAGTTGTACACATTAAAACGGAGTTTACTCAGAAAAGCTCTGTTTACGACGATTATTTTTCCATTGAGGATTTCTTTTTTAATGGAAAGGCACGGATATACAAAGCCAGCGGATCTGGAGTTATAATTTCGTCCGATGGTTATATCGTTACCAACAATCACGTTGTTCAACAAGCAGATAAAATAACCGTTGTGCTCAACGACAAACGTTCATATACGGCAAGGATTATAGGCCTTGACCCCAATACTGACCTCGCTCTTATTAAGATTGACGAAAAAGAACTGCCATATCTCACTTTCGGTAATTCCGATGCATTAAAAATAGGCGAATGGGTATTGGCTGTCGGTAATCCTTTCAATCTGACGTCAACGGTAACAGCCGGAATAGTATCGGCAAAAGCACGCAATATCAATATTTTAGGCTCCAATACAGCCATCGAGTCTTTTATACAGACCGATGCAGCCGTTAATCCCGGCAACTCGGGAGGAGCACTTGTAAATATCAAAGGTGAACTGGTGGGTATCAATGCCGCCATCGCTTCCAGAACGGGAGCATATATCGGTTACAGCTTTGCCATCCCATCATCCATAGTAAAAAAAGTGGTTAAAGACCTTAAGGAATACGGACAAGTGCAACGGGCTATTTTGGGTATTTCCATTGATGAGGTGGACGCCGATGTGGCAGAAAAACTCGGCCTCGATAAAATAGAAGGCGTCTTGGTCGAAGGAGTGGTAAAAGGTCTTCCGGCAGATAAAGCCGGTATCGACGCCGGTGATGTCATTCTTGAAATTGATGGTACAAAACTGAACAGCCGCTCAGAACTCCTTGAAAAAATAGGAATGTACCGCCCGGGTGATAAGATAAAGGTTAAATACCTGCATAACGGCGCGGTAAAAGAAGCAACTATTTTGCTTACCAATATGAATGGCGATACAAAACTGCGTAACAAATATGATTTGGTAAACAATGATTTGGGTGCAGAATTCGAACAAGTATCGTCCAAACAACTTCACTCCCTAAACCTTACTAACGGCGTAAGAATCAAGAAATTACACCGAGGCCTTTTTGCCTCTGCCGGAATTAAGGAAAATTTCATAATCACTCGCATCGATCAGAAACCCGTAACAAAACCGGAAGATATCAAAAGTATTTTAAAAGATAAAAAAGGCGGAGTTTTGATTGAAGGCATTTATCCCAACGGAGTAAAAGCATATTACGGAATAGGTCTATAAAAAAAGCTGAATGCTAACATTTTTTAACATGGGTTTATAAGGATTTCAGCCCGTGAATTTCAAATAAAATCAAAAATGTTCCGTTGGTTCTTGCGTGAAAAAGAATTATTTTTTAAATTTGCAGGCTATTTTCGCCCGTCCTCTGACGGATCAGGGGTAGATTTAATGAAACAGACATATGAGACAACTTAAAATTACCAAATCCATAACCAACAGACAAACCGCTTCGCTTGACAAATATCTTCAGGATATAGGCAAGGAGGATTTGATTTCCGCAGAAGAGGAAGTGTTGTTGGCACAACGCATCAAGATGGGCGATCAGGTGGCACTTGAAAAACTCACCAAGGCCAATTTGCGTTTTGTAGTTTCGGTTGCCAAGCAGTATCAGAATCAGGGATTAAGTCTTCCCGATTTGATAAACGAGGGAAATCTGGGACTGATAAAGGCAGCCAAACGGTTCGATGAAACACGTGGTTTTAAGTTTATCTCCTATGCCGTATGGTGGATACGTCAATCAATTTTACAGGCCTTGGCCGAACAATCGCGCATCGTCCGTTTGCCGCTGAATCAGGTTGGCTCACTCAACAGAATCAACAAAGAAACCGCCAAACTGGAACAAAAATACGAAAGGACACCCACAGCCACAGAGCTTGCCGACTCGCTGGAGCTGCCACAATACAAGATAAAAAATTCACTCAGAATGCACTCCAAGCACGTTTCGCTTGACGCCCCTCTGATGGAAGGAGAAACATCATCAATGATTGATGTGATGGCTAACGATAACGAGCCTTCAACCGATGAAGACCTGATGAAAGAATCGCTGGGCAAAGAGATACAGCGGTCACTTTCAACACTTTCGCAAAAAGAAAGAGACGTAATAAACCTTTATTACGGCATCGGACAAAACCACTCGTGGACATTGGACGAAATTGGTGTAAAATTCGGACTCACCCGTGAAAGAGTGAGACAGATAAAAGAAAAAGCCATTAGACGACTCAAACATAATTCGAGGTCGAAACTGCTGAAAGCATACCTCGGACAATAGAAACAAACTGATT
>CAZKGB010000369.1:0-3028 GCA_964551935.1 uncultured Lentimicrobiaceae bacterium
TTATGGCGAAGATTAGCAGACCGAAGCCTATTAAGGATGTTAGAAATATCGGTATGATGGCTCATATTGATGCAGGAAAAACCACTGTAACCGAAAGGGTTTTATTTTATACCGGAAAGTCGCATAAAATCGGTGAAGTTCATGACGGTGCCGCTGAAATGGACTGGATGGTTCAAGAGCAGGAAAGGGGTATAACCATTACATCAGCCGCTACGACTTGTTTTTGGAAAGGTAAGCAGATTAATATCATTGATACACCCGGGCATGTTGATTTTACAGTAGAAGTTGAAAGGTCCTTGAGGGTTTTGGACGGGGCGGTTGCTTTGTTTTGTGCTGTTGCTGGAGTTCAGCCTCAATCCGAAACCGTTTGGAGGCAAGCGAATAAATACAAGGTTCCGAGATTGGCTTTTGTAAATAAAATGGATAGAGTCGGAGCTAATTTTTATCGCGTTATAGATATGCTCGAGAGTAATTTGGATGCAACTGGAGTTCCTATTCAGATTCCTATCGGTCAAGGTGAAGATTTTAAAGGGGTTATTGATTTGATTAAAATGAAAGCCTATTATTTCGACGAAGAGACGATGGGGCTTAATGTTATCGAAGAGGATATCCCCGAAGAACTTCTCGAAAAAGCCGAGGAATATAGAGAAAATATGCTTGAAATTGTTGCCGAGCAAGATGATGAATTGATGAATGTCTATTTGGATTCCGGTACATTGACGGTCGAGCAGATTTTTAGCGGTTTGCGAAAGGCTATGAAAACGATGAGGATTACCCCTATGTTATGCGGTTCGGCATTTAAAAACAAGGGAGTTCAGCCTTTGTTAGATGCAATTGTCGAATTATTGCCGTCACCGGTTGATGTCGGTCATATCGAAGGTATTTCATTAGAGGACGCCAGTACGATTAAAGTATTGCCTTCTGATGACGAACCTTTCTCCGGGCTTGCATTTAAGATAATGACTGACCCTTATGTCGGTCAATTAACCTTTTTTAGGGTTTATTCCGGTACGATATCAAAAGGAGACACCGTTATAAATACAACTAGCGGTAAAAAAGAAAGAATCGGCCGAATTTTAAGAATGCATGCCAATAAAAGAGAGGATGTGGAAACTCTTTACGCCGGTGAAATCGGAGCGTTAGTCGGATTAAAACATACCACTACCGGTGATACTCTGTCAGATGGCGGTAGGTTAGTTCAATTGGAATCCATAGATTTTCCGGAGCCTGTTATCTCTATTGCAATAGAACCTAAAACTAAGCAAGACCTTGAAAAAATGTCTATCGCTTTAGGTAAGTTAGCCAAAGAAGACCCGTCATTTTCCGTAAAAAATGACCCTGATACCGGTCAAACTATTATTTCAGGTATGGGGGAATTGCATTTGGAGATATTGGTTGACCGTTTAATGAGGGAATTTAAAGTTGAAGCTAATATCGGCGCACCTCAGGTCGCTTATCGAGAGACTATTCGTAAGTCTGTTAAACAAGAAGCCAAATATGTTAAACAAACCGGTGGTAGAGGTCAATACGGTCATGTGGTTATTGAGGTGTCGCCTCTTGAACCTGGAGAAGGTTTTAAGTTTGAAAATAAAATAGTTGGTGGTGTTATTCCTAGAGAGTATATTCCGGCTGTTGAAAAAGGTATTATTGAGGCTATGGATAACGGTATTTATGCAGGATATCCTGTAGTAGATATTAAGGTTGCTTTGGTATTTGGTTCTTATCACGATGTTGATTCCAGCGAAATGGCTTTTAAGGTAGCGGGTTCTATGGCAATAAAAGAAGCTGTTAAGAAAGCCAATCCCGTATTATTGGAGCCTATATTCTCCGTAGAGGTAACAACTCCTGAAGAATTTATGGGAGATGTTATGGGAGATATTAGTTCCAGAAGAGGAAAAGTAGTTGGAATGGAGTCGTTTTCAAGGTCGAATTATCAGGTTATAAAAGCCGAAATACCTTTATCTGAAATGTTTGGTTATGCTACTGATTTAAGGTCCAAAACGCAGGGTAGAGCCGAGCCTGTGTATTTGTTCTCTCATTATAGTCAAGTTCCGGCCGCTATAGCTGAAAAGATAGTTAAAAAAGTTTAATTTTTATAGTGGTGAAAAAAATACTTGATTTTAATTTGAGAATATTTTAAAATATGTGGCTTTTAAGCTTCTTTGAATGGAGTAAAGATGAATAAAAAGATTAGAATTAAATTAAAAGCTTACGATCACAAGCTGTTAGATTCAACGGTTTCTGATATCGTCGGAGTTGCTAAAGAAAAGGGTGCAAAGGTTATCGGGCCGGTTCCTTTGCCAACAGAAATTAATAAATATACGATATTAAGATCCGTATTTGTTAATAAAAAATCTAGAGAACAGTTTGAAATTCGTACTCATAAAAGATTAATCGATATTATTGTTACTTCACAAACTGCGGATATTTTTGATAAGATAGATATTTCCGCAGGTGTTGAAATAGCGGTTAAGGCATTCGATTTATAACGAGGTAAGTAATGTTAAAAGGTATGTTTGGTAAAAAAATAGGTATGACGCAAGTTTTTACGGAAGACGGAGTGCGTATTCCTGTTACTGTTGTTGAAGCCGGTCCGTTGCATGTATTATCCATTTTGGAAGAAAATGATAAAAAAGGACATCCTGTAAATGCAATAGAGGTTGGTTTTGATGTTGTTAGAGAAGTAAAGCCTGAATTAAAAGAGAAATTCGGAGAAAACTTTGATTTAGCTAAGGCTTTAAGAGTCAATAAGCCTACTCTCGGAAATTTAAAGAAAGCCGGTTTTGAAAAGAAATTCGGATTCGTTAAGCAAATAAGAGTGGATAATCCTGCTGATTTTAAAGTGGGAGATGTTTTAACCTTAAAGGATTTTGAGTTTTTCAAGAAAGTTAATGTTCGCGGATTATCCAAAGGGCGTGGTTTTGCTGGTCCTATAAAAAGACATGGTCAAAAAACGGGAAGAAAAACACATGGTTCTCGTTATCATAGGCGACCCGGTTCAATGGGTCCTTCTGCATGGCCTAGTAGG
>CAZKGB010000370.1:0-3027 GCA_964551935.1 uncultured Lentimicrobiaceae bacterium
GGCGAAGGGTTTGCAACCAACCTGCTTTGTGTTCTTGAACGGCGAAGAGCCCGTTACCAACAAGCCATTGATTACGGATTACGCAGTGCAAAAATCAGGGAACAACTTAAAGATACTTTTAATTTAGCCGGTGCCTATCAAAACCTGGCTAATATTTACAGTATGATAGGAAAGCCGCTCAATGCCATTGATTATCTTTCAAAAAGTTTAGAGCTTTATCTTGCCACCAACGATACGGCCGGATTGCGGCTTGTTCATGGAAATATTGGAAATCTCTATCTCGACATGAAAGATAAAGAAAAGGGGAAAGAGCATATTTTGCGAGCCCTGGCACTGGATAATAAAAAAGAGCTTAACTATGCTGACAACATTTTGAGTTTGGGAACCATCTATTTGGAGTTTGATAAAGAATACGATTCGGCTTTACTGCTGTTTTATAAAGCCAGAATAATATATAAGAACATCGGTATTGAGGATGGCGTGGCTACCGCCGATGAAAATATTGGCGTTGCATTGATGAAACAGGGTAAAAACAGGGAAGCATACAAAGAGTTAAAAGATGCGGAAACCATATTTTCGGCCATCGGCGACTCGGGTCAGATAGCCAACATTTCGTTGTCATTGGGAAAATATTACTTGTCGGTTTCCGATTTCGACTCAGCTACTATGTTATTAAACAAAGCTTTGGTGATGGGGCAACAATTTAAACAGTCGAATGTTGTTAATGAATCTCTACATCAGTTATATAACTTATATAAATTAAGGGGGAGAGCTGAAAAAGCACTGTCTTACTTTGAAAAATACACTGCCTATCAGGATAGTCTGGAGAAGGTGTTGATTAGTTCACGACTGACAAACATGGAGTCAAAATATCAGTATGTTCAGAAAGAGCGGCAAATTGAGTTGCTAAAACATGAAAAAGAGAAAATTCAGTGGCAAAAAGCCCGGTTGCTTTATCTGCTTTTTTCGATTATTGCAGTTGGGTTTATTTTAGGATTATTATTCTATCTAAAAAATAAAAAAGAGCGGCAAATTGCTCAACAGCAGAAAGAGCTTCTTATTCAGAAAAGAAAACTGGCGGAAAAAGAGCTGGAAACCAAACAGATTCTACAAAAGGAGATGGAACAGGAGATAGAGTTTAAGTCGAAGCAGTTAAGCACCCATGCACTGAATATGGTACAAAAAAACAGGGTGCTGGGCGAAGTAAAACAGCATTTGGAAGAGATTTCGGGAAAAGTAAAACCCGAGTTTCGTCCAAACCTGAAAAAGATTAACCTGCTGTTGGCCCGTAACATGAAAACCGACAAAGAGTGGAACCTTTTCAAAATGTATTTTGAACAAGTAAACAAAAACTTTTTTCAAAATCTTACCATGAGCTATCCTGTGTTAAACACCAACGATTTACGCCACTGTGCCCTGATAAAATTGAATCTTAATGTAAAAGAGGCCGCCTCTTTGCTCAATGTGTCGCCACATACGGTTAAAAGTGCACGTTATCGCATTAAAAAGAAACTGAATATGGTACCTGAAGAAAGTTTGAACGAATTTGTAAGAAAGATTTGACTGTTCAAAACGTATTAACCTGAGCTCGATACAAGATTTATATCGCAGAAGGCCAATAGCATATCAGATTTGTTGCCGAAAAACATGAAGTTATAACGGGTTGCATCACACCAGGGGTATTAAAAGCGCTCCCTCTTAGCCAGGTTATCGTCGGCCTCCATGTACCACGACGGATTACCGGTCAGAAATCCGGAAGTAATCTGATAAAATTTTTCTGGAGCTTCAACATGTACCCAGTGTGATGCTCCCGCGATGGTTACAATTTCGGCATGAGGGAAGTTGTATCTTATTTGGGGAAAATCCTCCAGCGTGATATAGTCAGAGGCGCCGCCTTTTATGAATAGCGTGGGTTTTTCAAATTTTGCCAGTGTGTCGATAGCATCAAACATCTGATCGAGATTTTTTGAGATGCCCTCGAAGTTAATGCGCCAGTCAAATCGATTGTTTTCGGTACGGTAAAGGTTTTTTAAAACGAAAAGACGAATGCGAGGTTCTTTGATAAATTCGGCAAGCATGGCTTCCACATCACGACGGGTTTTAGCCTGCGACAAGTCAACCCGGTGCATGGCTTCGATTATTTTTTTATGATTTACTCGCGGACCATACGCCTTAAGCGTTATATCCACCACTACCAGTCGTTTTACAAATTGTGGGTTCTCCAAAGCAAACCGCATGGCTACCTTTCCTCCCATGGAGTGCCCCATGATGATCGGGTTATCAATTTCGTGTTCGTCGATAAAATCAAACAGATCATCGGAAAGTGCCAGATAGTTAAAAACATCGCTATGGGGTGAATGTCCATGATTACGCTGATCGATAATAAAAACCTCAAACCCTTCGGTCGCGATTCGTTTTCCGTAGGATACCCAGTTATCAGAAATCCCGAACAGCCCATGTAAAATAATAAGGGGCTGGCCACCCTCTTTTCCGTATTTTCGATAAAACAACTCCATAAAACAAATTTTTTTCAAAGGTATAAAGCCTTGTAACACATCGAATTTTCAAAGTTGAATTTTAGCCGGTTCCATCAGTATTTGTTCCACCTGACTATTTTATCCATCGACTTACGGATTTTTTTTCGGTGTTTGTAACCATCCGGGGTATAGCCCAGCGTGATGAGCAGTGCCACCGTTTTTGAAGGAGGAATATCCAACAGCCGTTGTACTTCGGGTTCATCAAACCAGCCAAGCATGCAGGTTCCCAGTCCCTCTTCGGTAGCTTGCAGACAAAAGTGTTCGGCCGTAATCCCGATGTCCATCAATGGCCACTCCTTCTCTTTTACTTTCATCCCGATTTCGGTAACGGTTTTGGGCTTTTCTAATACGATGGTAACTATTACCGGAACTTGCTTAACAAAATTATTAAACGATCCCAATGGCCCGCGGGCTGCTTTGGCAAGCTTTTTAACCTGTACAGGGTCGTCGGCAATTACAAAGCTCCATGGTTGCGAGTTGCTGGCCGAAG
>CAZKGB010000371.1:0-3027 GCA_964551935.1 uncultured Lentimicrobiaceae bacterium
TGTAGCTTTTTACTTTTTTTCTGGCATCGCTTCTGGTGTTAAAATAATCCAGGTAGATGTAGTAATTGTTTGCCGTGGATGATTTTCCGATTTTGGCATCCAGTCCCTGCTCAAATAAAATGTTTACAATACGCCTTGCTGCTGCTATGTCGGTAGTCTGATCCGCTACGATATAATACTTGAATGGGATAAGCCGGTAAACTTTTACTTGCTGTTGAGGCATGTTAAAATCAGGTGTCTTGTTTTTGTCAAAGTGACGCTCTTTACCATTTTTATAAATCTTACCGGGCAATACTTTGATTTTTTGCAACTTTGGTGCAGTAGGATTTGTGTTGACAGGAGTGGCTTTTTTGAATCTGATTTTTCGAGCTAACTCAACAACCTTAAAAACTACCTTCGTGTCAGAGGTGTCAGTTAAATTGACCGAAATATCGTTTTTTACCACCTTGTATTCTTTACCAAACACATTTTGAATACGCAAATGATACAAATGATGGCCGGGGGCAAATATTACAAAACTACCATCGGGCAAGGTAAAAGATGAATAACTGTCGCCTGAATTATTGTAAGCGGTAACTTTAACATTGGCCAATTCAACCTTTCTGTCGGCATTTTTCGAAAAGCGCTGTCGTTTAATTACGATACGCCCCTCAATTTTACTTGCCTTTTCAAATGGAATTTTTAAAAAAGTATTTTTGATGAGTTCTACATCCTCTGCACTTTTGTTGATGTAGAAGTATTGTTGCATATCGGTTACGGGAATAATGCTTAGTTGATAAAACCCTTGTGGAATTTGATTAAAAGTAACAATTCCTTTTTTGTTTGTAAGCAGTGTAATATCTACAGGCAGGTTCCCGTGTTTGGTTTGGTCAGCAGCGTTTCTTAGTTGTAACCGGACTTTTACATTGGGAATGCGGGTTTCGTTATTATCTATCATACCGTTGCCGTTTTCATCCTGGAAAAGCTGAATTTTTAATCTTCTTACGCTGTTTTTCCAGCGGTCATATTTTCGTTTTCCCCACTTCTTTTTAATGGAGAACTCCAGATAGTAAAAGGATCCATGAGTTGTAAAATCGGAATACGACTGGGTTGTGTAAGTGTAGTTGCCACCTAACGAAACATACCAATCCTTAAAAATATAAGTTTCAATTTTAGGATTAACATTGACAGACCCGTATTGCAAGTCGAATTTATAACTCAAATTGGTAAACAGTGAAACGTGAACCCAGTTTTTAAAATACGATTTTATTAAGTAAGGCGCAAAATTAATGCTGTTGTTACCCACGTCGAGTGCATATTGGTAAAGGCCCATGTTAACCATAGGACCGTAATCGTACGACAGGCGTACTCCGTATCCATTGTTGCTATACGATGTTAGCAGATGAAAATCGTACACGGCATCTTTAGTTTCTTTGTCGCCTTGAAAATACATCAACCCCACACCGTATTTGGCATTGAGCATAAAGTGGCGGCCAAAAAAGCTTTTGTACTCCATACGGTATTTATTTATGTTAAAAATGAGGCGTTCGCCCGGATGCGACGTAGGCCGCGATGAATAATAAAACTCAATACTCGGACCGATATACCATCGAACTTTTTTGCTGGCATTAAAGTTGAAAAAGAGACTGGCATATTGATCTTTTAAATGGATATCGGGGAGTTTTACACCATCGCCGTTTCTGTTATAGTATTTCCGTGAGCTGCTCAGGTAATGTGCTGTAAAGTAGTTTTTTGTAGTTCCAATGTTGTAGCGCATACGCGATAAGAATGTTAAAAGTCCCTTTTGCGGGCCGGGGGTATCCGGAGAACCGTAAATATTTGAAAGTTGTAACGATAGTTTTTTATTTATTCGTCCCAGATAGTTTATATCCCAGGCAAAACCCGTTTCGTGAAAACTGTTTTTAAAATAGTTTTTTTCATCGTAACCGTATAAAACTGCATTCATCTGATGATTTTTAGACAGTTTAATTTTACCCGTGCTAAAAATAGCGGATATGGTATTCACTTTACTAAACTTGTCGATATCGAACGATAGCGAGCCTTGCATATTTACCCTGTCGTTATCAAAATGATAAGCGGCGGCAAAACTCGCTTTAGGGTTGATAATGCTATAACTTGCAAACCCTTCGATGCCCGAGGAGGGGCTGAGCTTGATAACATCAGAAACCATGATACCGTTCCTGCTGTATAAGTTTCTGCCTAACTGTGAACTAAATGCACCCAGGCCGACTTTAAAATCATTTTGCTGATAGAGAAAGTTGTAATAGGTATTGCCTATCAGGTTTTCCGTTTCCGTAAGGTTGTAATAGGTAAAATTGTATTTAAACAGCGCTTCGCTTTTAAATGTTTTAATACCACGTGCACGTACAAATGGCAATAGCTCCCTGTTTCTTAAAAAAGTACGTACGCCCACTTCAGCCTCATTGAGCAGGTCGTTATTAATTTTGAAAGGTTCGTAGGTGTCGGTATATTTTTCGATAATTACTGACCGGAAAAGTTTCTTCTCTTCCGTAGAGGCGTAAATATTAACCTTGCTGATATCAAACACACGGTTTTCGGAATAGACATAAGTGGCTTCAAAATTTAAAACCGTATCGCTGTTAGGAGGCAAGTCGATTTGCTGCCCGAAATCAGACAGGTTATTACTTTCCAGTGTAATTTTAGCATCTGGTTTTATATCAAGCGTGATTTGTTCGTTGGTATTACCGTTGTTTACAACCATCACCTCGAATTTGGCACGGTTCATTCTGGGATAAAAAAACACCCGTTTGGCGGGTACGATTACATCCCAGTTGTGATACTTTTCCAAAACAACAGTAAAGCTGTTTTCTATAAGGATGTTATTTTTTGCTGAGAAGGCCTTAAAACGGATGATGTGTTTTATGGTTGATTTGGCCGTGCTTGAAGTTCTGAATCTGAATGGCAACGCGATAAATGCATGTGCAGGAACAACCGTATCAACAAATGAAGTGGTGTATAGAGCCCATCCTTCCGGAATATCCAGGATAGGGCGTATGGCAATAGGTT
>CAZKGB010000372.1:0-3026 GCA_964551935.1 uncultured Lentimicrobiaceae bacterium
AACCTGCTTTCTGTTTTCTTCACGATTCATTTTTGTAAAGTTCAAAGTTTAATGCTCAAAGTTCAAAGTTTAAGGTTCAAAGTTTAAAGTTAAGTTGTGATGCATTTTTTTTTGATTTATTCTACCCAGTCAGCAATAAACAGATTGGTATTATGGGTTCCGCCGTTGTTTCGGTTTGACGAAAAGATAAGTTTTTTTCCATCGTACGAAAACATGGGGAAAGCATCAAAAACATGGTCGTAGGTAATTTTTTCCAGACCGGATCCGTCGAGGTTAATCATGTAAAGATTAAATTCAAAACCGCGTTTTCCGGCATGATTGGAACTAAAAATAATTTTCTTCCCTGAAGGGTGGAAAAACGGAGCCCAGTTGGCTTTGCCAAGATGGGTTATCTGTTTTAAATTGCTGCCGTCCACATCGCAAACATAAATCTCCATGTTGGTGGGAGCAACCAGCCCTTGTTTTAGAAAATCTTTGTATTCGCGAATGGCTTCGGGAGTCTTTGGCCGCGATGACCTGAAAACCAGTTTGGTGCCGTCGGGCGAAAAAAATGCGCCTCCGTCGTATCCCAACTGATTGGTTACCTGATAAACGTTGCTGCCATCAATGTCGCACGTGTAAAGTTCCAAATCGCCGCTTCGGTCGGAGGTAAAAACAATTTTATCGCCCTTGGGTGAAAGGGTGGCTTCAGCATCGTATCCCGGGTTTTTGATGAGCGTATCGATAATCTCTCCTTTTAAATTGGCAACGTAAATATCAAAACTCGAATAGATAGGCCAAACGTATTTTCCATCGGTACGATGTTTGGGTTGTGGAGGGCACGCATCACCGGCAGAACGGGTAGAAGCGTACAGAATGGTAGTATCACCGGGCATAAAATAGGAACAGGTAGTCCGTCCCAGTCCTTCGCTGAGCAGGGGTGGAATGGTGTTCTTCATATCGCCATCGCTAAAGCGAAAATAATAGATCTGATCGCACGAAGCATCCCATGCCGGATTTTTCGCCTGAAAAACAATCATGCTGTCGTTAAAGCTAAAGTAGGCTTCGGCATTATCGCCGCCAAAGGTTAACTGTTTGATGTTTTTCAGATGCTTTTCCTGTGGGTAGTGCGTGGTGGTATCGGCTTTCATACCCTTGTTTTTTTCGTTATGGTGCGGATTCGTGGCACTATCACAGGCATTAAATATTATTGAAATGGTAAAAATTATTACGATTATTTTCTTGTTCATGGTCATGTTATTTTTGATTTTTCGGGTACAAAAATAGACAAAACTTTAGGGTAGTCCACCGTATTTATAACGAATTATAAATATCGACAACAAATGATATGAATGTTAAATATTTATATACTTTTGCAGAAGAAAAATTTATAATCATTATTCAATCTAAATAAGAATAAAATGAAAAGGATGATAAGAAGGCAGGAGGTGGTTGATGCTTTGAAGCAGGTTATTTTCTTTGAAAAGAAGGATAATATTGTTGATTTAAACATGATTGACGATATTGAAATCAAAGGAAGTGACATTAAAATTACCATTGTTTTTCCAAAACTGGATGACCCTGCCGTAGGAATTGTTTACAACTCGGTGGTGAAAACCATTAAACAGGAGTTGGGTGACGATGTAAAAGTTGATGTAAAGCCTGTTTCGGAAGCCGACAAAGGCCGTGGCCCGCTGGCCGGAGTAAAACATATTATTGCCGTTAATGCCGGTAAAGGTGGCGTGGGTAAATCAACGGTGGCAGCTAACCTGGCGGTTTCATTAAAAAAACTTGGATACCGTGTGGGTATTTTGGATGCCGACATCATGGGCCCTTCGGTGCCGATTATGTTTAACGTTGAAGACGGCCAGCCCGGAGTTTACGAAAAGGAGGGTAAACCGGTGATGATTCCGTTGGAAAACTATGGAATTAAAATATTGTCGTTGGGTTTTTTCGTAAAGCCTGATCAGGCGTTGATGTGGCGGGGTTCGATGATTAATAACGCTTTTAACCAGCTGATGAAAGATTCCGACTGGGGTAACCTCGATTTTCTTGTAATCGATATGCCTCCCGGAACCGGTGATATCCAGCTTACCTTAGCACAATCATATCCTGTTAGAGGAATTGTAACGGTAACCACACCTCAAAAGGTGGCCACCGCCGATGTTAGAAGAGCCTCGATGATGTACCGTCAGGATAAGCTTACCATTCCTTTGCTGGGTATTGTTGAAAACATGGCTTACTTTTCACCGGAAGATTGTCCCGATCATAAATATTACATTTTTGGAAAGGGTGCTACCGATGAGCTTGCCAAAGAACTTGAGATACCCATTTTAGGAAGAGTTCCTATCGTTGAAAAAGTGGTTGAGAGTGGCGATAATGGTAAACCCATTACCCTTGAAGGCGACGGTATTATTGTAGATGTATTTATGGAAATTGCTCAAAACGTGGTAAAACGCGTTGAGGAATTATAAACTAAAAATTATTATTATGGCTGAAGATAAAGAACTCGAACAAAAAGTACTTAATGTCCTCGATCAGGTTCGTCCCTATTTGCAACAAGATGGTGGCGACTTGAAATTTGTAGGTATTAACGATGATTTAACGGTTGAGGTTGAACTGACCGGTGCTTGTGGTGCCTGCCCGTTTAGTACCATGACGTTAAAAAACGGTGTTGAAGCAACCCTGAAAAAAGTATTGCCTCAAATTAAAGAGGTCGTGGCTGTTAATTTGTAGAGGGCTTCAGCAGACGTAATAACACCCGGTGTGATATGGTAGTTTCTGCCATGGAAGCCGGGTGTTTTTAGTTAAAACTCTACCACCTCAATGGAATTTTTTTTCAGAAATGAGTTGATAATTTGTCGTACTTCGCGGTTGTCAGTAAAATAATCAATGCTGTCGTGGAGAGCCTTGAGGTCAGCTGAATTTTTTTGAACGAAACCGAACCCCCGGTATTTTCCTCCTTCCACTTTTACCACCGATTTTTCATCTTCAGATCGTCCTTTGTCGATGGCAAAAAAGTTTTGCTTTTCAAAATGATAATTTTC
>CAZKGB010000373.1:0-2995 GCA_964551935.1 uncultured Lentimicrobiaceae bacterium
TTTTGTGATCCCGGCAGGACTCGAACCTGCGACCCGCAGCTTAGAAGGCTGCTGCTCTATCCAGCTGAGCTACGAGACCAATAAATTGAAAGACTGTTATTTATGAAGGTTAAAAAAATACCTTAAAAAACATTTGCAAGCAAATTTGCAAACGGTAAAAAAACAGGTAATGCTTGCACTTGCAAATATTGATTTCAGTCTCTCAAAGAACGCGGCTGCAAAGATAAAAAAAAGCAGGAATACGGTAAGAAAATACACCTAACTATCGAAAAAAAATAGTTAAAAAATTATTCCGACCGGTTCACTCCCTCTTTCCTTGGGTATTATCTTCTTCCAAAAGAGAAGCTGTTATTCATTTTTATACCTAACAAAATCACGCTGTGATTTAAACAAATTTACAACCTGCAATCCAAGGTTTTTACTTTCGTTAAGAATGTTTAGGAAAAGGATCGTATTTTTAGTTCCAACCACGTTGTTTTTCACCCGTTTAATCTGTCCTTTACGTAATGATTCAATAAGTTTAAGATACTCCTCAAGCATCAACAACACTTCATCCTGACTTGAGAAATCACGCGATTTAATACTCCTGGCTACCAGCTGAATGAGTCTTTCCAACTTTGAATAGACCTCTTTCAATTCTTTAATTTGCTCTTTTTTCAGAGGACGGTGGTTATTATCAACATGATTAAGGATAGGAACGACAACATATTCAACGCTATGAACCATTTCGCGCAGGTAGTCGATTACCTGAACAAAATAGGAGCCGGAACTGATGGAATCTTCCTGAAGTTTTTCAACAATAACATTGATGTGATCTTTCAGATACTTGGTTTTAACCGTCATGTTACGAACCGTTTTTTTCGCCTTTTTAAGCTTTTTCATGTCTTCTTTTTGAAGCCCTTCCAAAGCTATATCATAAGTATTCACAACATTGCCCAAAGTAAGCAAAATGGTATCCATCGATTTATCAACAATAGTTTCATCAGAAAAAGAGCTAAGGTCTTCGGCGGTATCCTCTTCGGTTTTTCTTTTGTGGTACACATGCGAACGGTAAACAACAACAGCAGCAATAACCACCATCAGCAATATTCCAAAGAATGATAAATAATTGAGCAAATACAAAATAGCGAAAGCCATTGTAAAGGCAATTAAAGCGGTTAAAAACCAACCGGCAATAACCGCAAACATACCGGTAATACGGTAAACGGCACTTTCTCTGTCCCAGGCATTATCGGCCAACGAAGTACCCATAGCTACCATAAAAGTAACATAGGTTGTTGAGAGAGGAAGTTTTAACGAAGTACCAATGGCTATTAACACACTGGCTACAACGAGGTTCACCGAAGCTCTAACCAGGTCGAAAGCGGCGGCGGTCTCTTCATCAGGCAGCTCTTCCCGATAGGGAACAAACTGTTTTTCCATCACTGCCAACACCGGTTTTGGAACAACACGTCTCATGCTATCGCTGGCTTTGATACTGTAACGAACCAGTATTTTTGCTATCCATGAAGAGCCAAATCGTTCATCCCCTTCATCCTGACGACTTAAATCAACCGATGTTTTTATAACCGATTTTGCCTTTCTTGAAAAGTAGAGTGTCAAAATCATAACAATCCCGGCCACCACCAAAAACAGGGTGTTGGTAGGGACTTTACCGGCCAGCCCGGTCATTAAAAATCCATGCGGGTCAGCACCCTGAGCGCCATGAAAAAACTGCCATGAGTTAAACCCTGCAATAGGCACTCCGATAAAGTTTACCAGGTCGTTTCCGGCAAATGCCATGGCCAGTCCAAAGGTTCCCGCCAGCACAATAAACTTCAAAATATTCAGCTTAAATAAAATATTAAAAAGCTGTAAAACAACAGTCCAGCCAATAAAACTGACCAACATAACCTGTAAAGTATTTTGCTGAACGAAGGTTTTAAAATCCTGTGGAATAAACTCCACATTTTTCATTCCTTTTATTACCAAAAAGTAGGTAATTACCGACAGGGAGATACCACCCCAGATAGCACCTATATACTTAATCCGCTTGCGAAAATTAAAGGAAAAAGCCAACCTGACAATGTATTGAATAATAACACCAACGGTAAAAGCAATAGCTACCGAGACCAAAATTCCCGAGATAATTGCCAACGCTTTTCCCGAATTGATATACTGCCCGATTGCCCCCGGGTCGCCACTAATAATTTTAATAGAAGCCATTGCAACTGCTGCTCCCAACAGCTCAAAAACAATAGAAACGGTTGTAGATGTCGGCATTCCGATGGTATTAAACGTATCAAGCATGATTACGTCTGTTATCATTACAGCCAGGAATATCAACATAATTTCATGAAAGTAGAACATTTGAGGGTGAAAAATTCCCTTTCGTGCTACCTCCATCATTCCGCTTGAAAAAACCGACCCGAACAAAATACCTACAGCGGCAACAGCCATGATTACTTTAAAGCTGGCAACTTTTGAACCAATGGCAGAGTTTAAAAAGTTAACCGCGTCATTACTTACCCCGACAATCAAGTCGGATGCTGCCAATAAAAACAAAACGACGACAATTCCAATGTAAAGTGCTTCCAATTTTTTACTTTTTAATGGTAATTAATTTTACAAAGATGAATAAACTACCAAAAGAAACCAATAAATAGTGTGTTAATTAATTGTTAAATCAGCAGGAGTTATTAACATTGCGTAGATAAGTGCTTGTAATGCCATACGAGTAAAGGGGTGGTTTGTTGCGTTAAGTTCTTGAATTGAAAAAATGATTGCAGATATATTTAGATTTTGAGGATTTGAAGTTTAGAAGTTCAAAGGTTTAAAAGTTTAAAGATTTAAGGTTTGATTTTCGATTACGAAGACGCCTGCCCGGTGCAGACAGGATTTACAATTTACGATGTACCCATTAACTTTAGGCACTCCAAACTCCACACTTTAGGCACTCTTTGATTGCAGATTGCAGATCAACGATTGGAGATTGCAGATGTTAAACCACGCTTAA
>CAZKGB010000374.1:0-2984 GCA_964551935.1 uncultured Lentimicrobiaceae bacterium
GCTCCTGTGTTACCGATAAGATATCAATAGGTTCTGATTTTTCAAACAACCGGTGAATGGCGGAAAATATCTTTTGGTGGGCATCTTTATAAAAAACCGGTGGCGTTAAAATATCAATCACCGCCGTTACGGCATCCTTTTCCAACATCATGGCACCCAGTACAGCTTCTTCCAAATCGAGTGCCTGGGGTGGTACCTTGCCGTGCTCTAATAACGCTTCGTTCAGTATGTTACTTTTTGAAGTAACCGGTTTCTTAACCCGTTTCTTTTCTGCTTCTTCCATAGTTCAAAAATACGAATAGAAACGGAAAGGCGGTCAATTGTTAATAAAAATTGATTTGGGTTGAGAATGAACCTGATAGTAAAAAAAATGGTTCTCAATCCATACAAAAATGATTTTGTAATGGACCAATGAAGCCGATTAATTTAAATAAATGGTTGTTTCGGTAATTATGAAAAGAAGGTGAAATTTACCTTACCGTATTTTCGGTGCTCGCTAAAACGCGGATGTTCCGAAAAATCGTACGAAACAGGATGTTCCAAAACAAAAATTCCTTTGGGGTTTAGCAGGTGATTATCCAATACCATTTCCGGTAGCAAATCAATTCCTTCCAGGCTGTAAGGAGGATCGGCAAAAATAACATCAAACGATATTTTAGCACTTTTCAGAAAGCGAAATACATCGGTACGCATCACCTTTAAAGTGTTCATCTCGAATTCGGATGCGGTTTTTTTGATGAAGGAGGTACATTGATAGTTGGCATCCACCGCCAGTACACTTTTACAACCCCGCGAGATAAACTCGTACGAAACGGCTCCGGTACCTGAAAAAAGATCCAATACACTTTTTCCTTCCCAATCAATAAGGTTGTTTAAAATATTAAAAAGGCTTTCGCGCGCCAAATCGGTAGTGGGGCGTACGGGCAGGTTTTTGGGGGGGTGAATAAACCGTCGCTTAAAGGTTCCGCCTATAATTCGCATTGTAACGCGTTAAATAAAACATAATACTGATATCGTCTTACCTCTTCAAACACGTACGAGAGCTTCACGGCAGGATTAATTTCTATGTACCGGTGAGAGCCGGTGTATTGCTGAAGCATCTGAAACACTTCGTCGCTCTTCTCGATTTTTCCCATTAATATTAAATCGATGGTTTCAGGATTATACCCGAGTTGCTCCATGGTGGCCAACAAAAAGAAAATGAAATCTTCTTTGGTGTTGTACGAAAAAACATTGTGGTACAGCAGTTTATTATTTTTAAATCCGGTCAGGTAATAGGTGCCATCGTTAACATGCAAAAACAGGGTATCGTTTTCAATTTTGTTTTTATAATTAAGCGAGAGGCATTCGATAAGCGAGGAAGAGAAGTTGCTTACGACCGCATTGGGCCAAAAATCGCGTACTTTTTCTACCACGGGATTTGGAATGTAATAAATGTTTACCGCTTCGCTTGTTTTTAAGGTGTCGTAAATAATACGCCGGTTTTCGGCAAACGGTTGGTTAAACCCCAAATAGAGGCTTTTCTGCTCTGCGTCGAATAAGGGTAACGGAACCAGGGTTGCATAATTGCTTTGATAAAGCAGCTTGAACTTTTTAAACGGGTAGGCGAACCACTCGATCCGGTTAAGGATTAAATCGAATTTGGCAGGTAGCTCTTTAACATCTTTGATATCGCCGAAGTGATAGGCTTCAAGCCCCAGGTATTTGTTTTTGTCGGGATTGAATATCGTAAACGAAAGACCATGCAGACTTAGCTGCATGGTCATATAATACGATCGTGTATGTGTTTCTTTAAAAGATTTATCCCAAAGAGAGAGGTATGGTTTAATCCGTGAGGACATGGGGTAGTTTTTTATTACTCCCAGTTACCATCGGTAGAAGGCTCAGTCATCGAGCCCACTTTTATACCCGGATACAAATCAATATCTTTTTTACCGGCTGTCAGGTTTATGATGTATTGTTCATCCATTCCTTTCAGGTAAGATGAATAAGGAGCTTTTGCTTCGAAAACCTGTACCGTAACGCCTCCTCGATCCATTTCGCCGGCATGCAGTTCGATGGTGTCTCCACCTGAAAATGGAATAATCATAAACTGACTTATGTCAACGTTTTGGTTGTGGTGAAATAACGAGTCGTAAACTCTTACATAGCCAACGGTATCGTTAATGGTAAGAGTAAAAGTAGTATCGGTAGGGTCGGGAATAATGTTAACTACCGGAATCCGGGCAGTATCAATAAATTGAACCAACGAGTCCCACTGGTCGGTATATTTATCGTTGAGTTGTTTGTAAATAATTTCAGCGCTTCGGATATCTTTCATTCGCTGAACAACTTCTTTTTCTCTTTTGGCTTTTTCCTGGTTTAATCTGACAGGCTCCATAATTGAGTCGTAAACCATATAACCAAGAGCTACAATAATAATAAACAGAACAAATTGAATTACTGCTTTCATAGTTTTAATTAATTATTTTGAGGAGCAAAGGTAAAACAATTTTGTGTTACTTTTTGCTCTGACACATTTTTTGAAAAAAAATTAAAGTATCCGGGTTGTTTCAGGATAATTAACCTTTCTTTTCAGCTTGTAAAAACCTATTCCTTTATAAATCTTGTAAACGATGTGCTGTTCTGTTTTATTGTTTTAACGATATAGATACCTGGTAAAAGCGTGGATACATCGAGTTGGGGAGTTGTTGGCGCTGCCTCTCGTGATGTAATAAGCCTTCCGTTGACATCGAATAACTCAATAAAAGCGTTTTCGGCTCCCCTAATTCGAATAATACCGGATACCGGATTTGGAAAAACTGTGAGGGATTTTAATGATGTCTGCTCGTCAACCCCTGAAGAGTTGCCCAATTTTGCAACGAAAAGATCACTGCTGTTTTCCGTGTTATCAGTGTTGGTCAGGGTAGTGGTTCCAAAAGCGATGGCACTGCTGTAAAAATCACCTGTAATGTATGCGTTTCCATCGTTGTCGATGGCCACGG
>CAZKGB010000375.1:0-2968 GCA_964551935.1 uncultured Lentimicrobiaceae bacterium
GGCGTTTAGGGTTCAGCGTTTAGCGTTTGCCCTTCGGGCGTTTGGCGTTTGGCGTTAAGAGTTAAGGGTTAAGAGTTAAGAGTTAAGGGTTAAGTTTGGCGTTGTATTTTATTCTCCTTGTTTCATTTCTTTTGTTATTACAGGAATTTTAGAGGCTGTATCTAATGCTTTGATGGCGATGTCTTTTACAGTTTTTTCAGAGCTGTCGGCTTTTTCACGTTCGGCTATTTCTTTTTCAAAAGCTGTTCGCCTTTCTGTTAATTCACGTTCCTGTAAATCTTTTTTCCTGTCGTATTCGTCCTTTTCCTTTTTAATTTTATTAATACCTTAATCCTTATTTTCGATTAGTTTATTTAGAAACCCGGCAATTGCAGATATGGTATCTTTAACGGTTTCTTCATTTTTTACCGGTATTTTCAAGTTGGACTGTCCGGTTTTCTTATCTTTTTCAATAAAATCGGAAATTTTGATCTGGCCTTGTTTCATAGCTGCAAAGGTTGAACCGAGTTTTTCAATAAATCCAAGTCCTGTTTTTATCAGTTCATCCATTTGAGGAGAAGATACCGGCTCGTTATTCGTTTTCTTTTGATTTGTTTCTTTATTGCCGGTTGTTTCTAACGGTGTTTCTGTTTCATTAAGATTTTTGTTTTCATCTCCCCCCTCCAGTTCTGCCACATCATACATATCTACAAAAGTACGGATAGGCGGCTCTTCTTTGGGGGCTACAGCAAGTTCATCAACCGTTTGCATCAGTTTACCAAATTTCTTATCGTCTAACACAATCCTGTCTTCACCACCATCAAGTACTCCTGAGAAGAGTGATTTTTTCAACCCTAATACATTAAGGATACGTTGCTCAATAGTATCTTTAGCAACAAAGTTTATTACCTGCACATTTTTCTGTTGTCCGAGGCGATGTACTCTTGCTATACGCTGTTCTAACACAGCAGGATTCCATGGCAGATCAAGATTAATAATTATGTTTGCTGATTGCAGATTCAATCCTACTCCGCCGGCATCGGTTGAAAGAAATACACGTTTTGACCGGTCGTTATTAAAGTTGTCAATCAATGCCCTGCGTTTTACTGAAGGAACACCGCCATGCAAATATTCGTAACCGACATTCATGTTTTCCAGCTCTGCAGCCACTAAACGAGTCATCCGTTCCCATTGACTGAATATCACCACTTTTTCATCGCTACTTTCAAAAATATCTTTCAAGATAACCAGCAGTTCATCAATTTTGGTGTCGTGCCGTGTTTTTTCATCAAGAATATAAGTGCTGTCACAAACCATGCGCATACAGCCAAGTGATATAAGGAGCCGTTTACGTTCTTTTTCGCTAAGAAATCCCTGACGTTTCCATTTTAGAGCTAACCGTGCAACAGTAGCATTATAATCATCGTGGATTTCAGCCTGCTCTTTGGTAATATCGATAAAATAGTGTTTATCAACTCTTTCCGGTAACTGTTTAAGTATTTCTGATTTGGTACGACGTAACAAAACCTCTTTTAAAACCTCATTTATTTTATTCAGGTCATGGTAACCGATAACTTTGCCGGTACTATCGGTGGTTTGATGATTATCAAGAAACCGGAAAAGTGCTCCAAGTTGAAACGGATTGATAAATTCAACAATGGAATAAAGCTCTTCAAGTTTGTTTTCAAGAGGTGTTCCGGTAAGTACTATGGCATAATGAGACTGGAGTTTTTTAAGATTTCTGGCTGTTTTAGTTTTCCAGTTTTTAATGCGTTGTGCTTCGTCTAATATTACCATATCGAAACCAACTCTGTTAATGTATTCCACATCGTGCAAAGCCACGCCATAACTGGCAATTTTATAAAAAGCTTCGTCAAGATATTGAAACTTGCGTTTATCAATATGGCCTTCTATAACTTTTACGCTTCTACCGGTAAATCTTTCAATTTCATTTTTCCACTGATATTTTAACGAGGTTGGACAGATAATTAACACATTACCAACCGAGAACTCTTTTGCCAGCAGCTCGGTAGTTGCAATAGCCTGAATAGTTTTTCCAAGCCCCATGTCATCGGCCAGCAGAACCCTGCCGGTACGGGCAGCAAATAAAACACCTTCCTTTTGATAAGGATAAAGTTCAGCATTTATCAAACCATTAAAATAGTTGCTGTTGGCACCCTTTGGAAAAAGCCGGTTTATTTTTTTATGACGATAATTCTTTTCCCGTACATCAATTATATAATCAAGCGCATCCTGATACACCCTGAAATCATTACTGATTTTTCTAACAGCATCAATAAATTCGCCGAAATATTGATATGCTTCCGGTTTTAGATTATTATTCTTGTCAAAATAGCTTTCGGCAACCTGGGCAATCTCATCAGATTTTTCCGTACCAATTCTTAATAATACTTTTCTTTCTTCACCATATTTTAAACTTACCGAAGAATAAGTACGCTGATAACCCTGTTGCCAGTATTTATCATTTCCTATATCGTTTTTGAGCTGATTAAGAACAAACTCTATATGCTTACAGGTACCAAGTCCGTTTTTCTTAAAATCGGGACAAGAACAAAAATTCATACCAAATTCATAATCACGAATGGCAACTTTATATTTGTTTCCACTCTCAGGATTATAAACCATAAAATCAGAAAACACCGGGTGATTACCCACGTTGCGAACCGTGAAATTTTGTTTGTATGCAAATTGCCGTCTCAGTGCAATTTGCCACTCTTCAAGAGTCAGGTTATCGGGTTTCCGGTAATATGGGACTTTGTTTTTAGTCAATTTATTATATGATAACGTACTTTAAACTCTTCTGGTTTAAAGTATTACTTCTAAAACTATCTTTTGTAATTCAATGTTCTTTTCAAACCGTTCTAATACAAGGAGGTGCTAAGATTTTTTACTCATCTCTCCTTCCCAACTTCACTCCTTCTCTCCCCTCACCTCTTCTTCACAGCTTCGCCTTCTAAGTCCCATCACA
>CAZKGB010000376.1:0-2954 GCA_964551935.1 uncultured Lentimicrobiaceae bacterium
ATTGCAGTAAAATGGAAACGTTTTTCTGACGGTACCCTTCGAGGTTCTTTGACGTCCTTCGACGTTCTTCGACACCCTTCGACAAGCTCAGGGTTCAGCTCAGGGTTCAGCTCAGGGTTTGGCTCAGGGTTCAGCTCAGGGTTCGGATCAAGATTCGGCTCAGGGTTTGGTTCAGAGAACATTTTCTTTCGAAAAGGCAGAGGGTTTTACAAACCGTAAGCTATGTGAAAATATAAAATGAATAATGAAGTTTTGTAGCCCACCCTATCTGGAATTTGTTGAGTTTCTCAAAATCCTTTGCACTTCGTTTTCCAAATTTTCATCGGCCATGGAAGCAGGTGCCAGTCCAATGGTAGCATCAGGATTTAAGATGATGTAGGTCGGGAATATTTTTACATCGTAGGCATCTAACACATCGACACGCTTACCAACGTAAAGCACGGGCCAGTCGAGTCCCTGCTGTTTTAGTAACATGGTTATTTTTTCAGGATACTCGCCGTAAACCAACATCACGATTTTCAGCTTGCTGCCCATACGGGAAGAGAGATCTTTTAGAAAATCGAGGTGGGCAAGGCAAACACGACAGTCGGTTTTCATAAAATCAAGTACCGTTACCTGTCCCTTAAAGTCGCTTGGCGAGTAAGTTTTCCCACTGGAAACCGGTAATTCAAATTCCGGGGCAGGTGTTCCGTGGGCAAGGTGTAAAAGCCTGAGGATATAATTTTGAGCAATCTCTTTATGCCTGGCATCTTTCACCCTGTTTTTAAGCCGGTTCAAAATCTTAATCACTCCCCTATTCGAAAAATCGGGATTCCCATAAAACCCGAACGCTGTTTGCATCATAACCAGCTCACGAAGTGCTGTATCACTTGCAAGAAGGCTATCATTCAAAAAAACATCCTGAAATTCAGCTAAAGAGCCATCGTAAACCGCTTTTACCAATTGATTGAAAAAACGGCCGTAAAACTGCTGCACAACGTATTCTTTAAAAATAGAGTGGAAAAAATCGGTATATTGAATGTTATTATAATAAATCGGGTTATCCACAAAATACTCTTTAATAATGCTTTTATCACTTCTCTTTTTACTCGTCCATTCAAGTTGAGCCAGCGAATATTTAACATAGGTATTAAAGTAACTGTTATTCACCGCTGAAAACTCCTCCTCAATCGATTTACGAAGCTGGAAGATTATTGACAAATCGCGACTACGGTACAGCTCGTTAAAATGATTCATCACGAAAGTATTGTACATACTATTAAACTTCTGCAGATTGTCGTTTAATCCGTCATCGTTAGCGGTCATGTTAAACGGCAGTGAAAGTTGGTCATACACCGAACCTTTTGTTGCCGTATCGGGAAAAACATCAAAACGGTAAGATGCACCGGGTTTCAGATAAAACTCTCCATCCAACAGTTCAACTGACAGCCAGGCATAGTTTGTGTTATTACATTCGAATGTTAAGGAAAAATTCCCGTCTTCATCGGTAAGGGTTTGAGCCACGGTTTTTTTCAGGTGTGAAAACTGATCGGCGTAAACTTTTATTCGCACCTGCTCAAAAATACGGCCTTGGGCATTACCACGGATTGTAACTGTTTGGGCAACTAAAACCGAGGGAATAAGAGCAAAAAAAACAAAAAGATATGACAAGCTGTTTTTCATAGGTAACAATTTACTAAATCAACCAACCTCCGGCCTATGGACGTAAAATTTCAAACATACCATCCTCCCCCATTTTAATCAGGGTTGAAGGTTTTAGGGCATTAATCCGGTTATGAAAGAGATCAACCACATAATCCACCTTTTTAATAATAGCATCTGAGATATCGTTAAAAGTAACAGGAGGCGGCTCCCCTGACAGGTTAGCCGATGTTGAAACGATGGGTTTGCCAAACTGATTTATAACTGCTGAGCAATACTCACCACCCACCACTCTAATGGCAATGGAGCCATCTTTAGCCAACAGGTTTTTTGCGAGGTTTTTTGCTTTTGGATACACAATGGTAAGAGGTACTCTGGTCTTTTCGATTAGTTCGTAAGCAATCTCGGGCACTTCAACCACATAATTCTTAAGTTTGTCCACGCTGTCGAGCAGAATAATCATACTCTTATTCGAATCGCGCATTTTAATTTTATAGATTCTTTGCACCGCTTTACTGTTGGTTGCATCCGCTCCTATTCCCCAAATGGTATCGGTTGGATACAGAATTACTTTTCCCTTTTTCAAGGCCGCAATTGAATTTTCTATTTCTTGCTGAAGATTATCCATTTTTGAGATTGTTTAATTATCTACTTTTTGTAACGCTTCTAAAAGTTGTTTATTTTGTATGGTTGTTCCACAATCGAAATGCTTTTTAGGACACACTTTTTTCCCATGAAGTCCGCAAGGTTTGCAATTTAATTTTTTTTCAGTTTGAATAACAAAACTCGTTTCCGAGAGTGGCCCAAAGCCAAATTCCGGCACGGTAGAACAAAACAGGACGGCCACCCTACCATTGACTGCCGAAGCAAGATGCATGGGAGCAGAATCGTTGGTGTAATTGAGCAGGGCATCTTTAATGAGGGCTGCTGATTCCAACAACGAAAGTTTTCCCGCCAGGTTCAAACAATTTGTATGCCCCGATTTAACGATAATCTCATCGCAAAGAGCTTTATCGCCGGCAGAACCCAAAAAATATACCGTCGTGCCCTCATCCACGGAAGCCACAAATTCTATCCATTTTTCTTTGGGGTACTGCTTGGTAAACCACAGTGATGCAGGTGAAACAGTAATATATTTTTTAGTTTTATACTGCGAAACACCCGCATAGTCGTGTTTGGATGGATAGAGCGCCGGTTTAACGACCGTGTTATCGGTTAAATCCTCAATTAATTTCAGGTTACGTTCAATTTCATGGGGGCCATTGGCAGCTTTTCCAATTTTATGTTTAACCCTTTTGGTAAAAAAAACCGAC
>CAZKGB010000377.1:0-2953 GCA_964551935.1 uncultured Lentimicrobiaceae bacterium
ATTGCCGGCTCTGACGAATGATTCGTTCGGGGCAGGAGTGTGTAAACTTTCTGCTTTCAAAAATATCAGGCAGGGTTATTTTAAAATCTCTTAACTTTAAGCCGCTTTAAAAATCCGTTACCTTTGCGTTTTTTCAAAAATGTTGATTATGAATAAGCATTCCAATAGATTTTTACCCATTCTTTTTGCTATTGTGTTGGTGCTGGGAATGATAATGGGCGCTCTGCTTAATAAAAACCAAACAACTAATAACGGACTGTTTTCAGGTTCAAAATTTGGCGCTTCAAAAATTGACCAGATTCTTGATTATGTTATCACTGATTATGTTGATACCGTTAACCGTGAGGAACTGGAAAAGGATGCCATTGAAGGTATGCTTGAAGATTTAGATCCGCACTCATCTTATATTTCGGCCAAAGATTTTCACGAAATTAACGACCCGTTGATGGGAAGTTTTGAGGGAATCGGCATCTCATTCCGTATTGAGAAAGACACCATCATGGTTATTAACACCATCCCGGGAGGACCTTCCGAAAAAGTTGGGTTAATGGGTGGCGATCGCATTGTAAAAGTTAACGATTCGGTGATTGCAGGAAATGGCGTTACCAACAGCAGTGCTGTTAAACTTCTGAAAGGGAAAAAAGGAACCAAGGTTAAAGTTTCTGTTTTTAGAAGAGAAATTCCTGATCTGCTGGAATTTACCATAACGCGCGATGTTATTCCCATGTACAGTTTGGATGTTGCTTATATGGTGAACGACAGCATTGGGTTTATTGCCTTGAACAAGTTCTCTGCAACTACTTATAAAGAGTTCGATAAAGCATTGCGCTCGCTTAAAAAGAAAGGTATGACCGCTCTTATTTTAGATTTGCGCGGTAACCCCGGCGGATATTTAAATGCCGCCATTGATATTGCCGATGAGTTTCTTCCCGATCAGAAACTAATTGTTTATACTGAGGGTAAAGCTCGTCCGCGCCGGTATGCTTTTGCCACCAAAAAAGGCGATTGGGAAAAAAACACGCTTGTGATACTTATTGATGAAGGTTCGGCCTCTGCCAGCGAAATTGTAACCGGTGCTGTACAGGATAACGACCGGGCTACGGTTATTGGCCGGCGATCCTTTGGAAAAGGACTGGTACAGGAACAGATGTCGTTGGCCGACAGCTCGGCCATCAGGCTGACGGTGGCACGTTATTACACTCCCACAGGGAGGTGCATCCAAAAGCCGTACAAGAAAAATCATTTTGACAAATATTACGAGGAGGCCTATCATCGTTACCTTGATGGTGAGATGAAAAGTGCTGACAGCATCCATTTTCCGGATTCATTAAAATACACGACTCCCGGAGGGAAAGTGGTTTATGGTGGCGGTGGTATCATGCCCGACATTTATGTGCCAATTTCTACCGATAGTATCCATACGTTTTATAATATTCTTGTTAACAAAGGGCTGCTGTATCGCTTTGCCTTTGATTATACTGACACTCATCGTGATGAATTGAAGAAGTTTAAAGATTTTGAAAGCTTTAACAAGGGGTTCAGCATGACGGATAACGAGTATAAAGCACTCGTGAACTTCGCGAAGGAGAAAGGGGTTAAGCAGAGCAACGATAAAATTAACGTTTCCAAGAAAAGGGTTGAGACCTTATTTAAAGCCTACGTGGGCAGAAATATTTTGGAAGAAAAAGGTTTTTATCCCATCTACCATCAGATAGATCCGGTGTTTAAAAAAGCGGTTGAGGTAATTAATTCCAAAAGCGAATAAAAAAAGAGAGGCTCCCGATTGGGAATCTCTCTTTTTTATGTACTTAAAAATGTGCTGGTTATTTACTCACCCAAAAACCTTTCGGCTTCGATGGCGGCCATGGCACCGGTACCGGCGGCAGTAATAGCCTGGCGGTAGTGCTTGTCCTGAACATCACCGGCGGCAAAAATTCCCGGAACATTGGTAGCCGTTGAATCGGGTTTTGTAATTAAGTAACCCGTATCGTCCATGTCCAGTTTGCCTTTAAAGATATCGGTGTTGGGTTTGTGGCCAATGGCTACAAAAAATCCTTCGATATCTATTTTGAACTCTTTACCGGTTTTATTGTTAAACAAAATGGCGCCATTCAGTGCTTTGGTAAAACCTTTTACTTCGCCCACAATTTCTTTTACCTCGGTATCCCAAAGTACTTCAATGTTGGGTGTGTTAAGCACTTTGTTTTGCATGGCTTTAGAAGCTCTTAGTTGATCGCGACGGTGAATCAGGTAAACCTTGTTACAAAGATTGGCCAGGTAGGTAGCCTCTTCGGCAGCTGTATCGCCACCGCCCACAACGGCAACATCTTTTCCTTTGTAAAAGAAACCGTCGCAGGTAGCACAGGCAGAAACACCACCCCCTTTAAATTTTTCTTCCGATTCGAGGCCGAGATATTTGGCCGTTGCCCCCGTGGCAATGATGACAGTTTCTGCCAATAATTCATTACCGTCATCAATTTTTACTTTGAAAGGGCGTTGGGTGGTATCAATTTCAGTGGCTACTCCCCATCGGATGTCAGCCCCAAAACGCTCGGCCTGTTTCTGAAATTGTTCCATCATGGCAGGGCCGTCAATCCCCTCGGGATATCCCGGGAAGTTGTCCACTTCGGTAGTGGTGGTAAGTTGTCCGCCGGGCTCCATTCCCTGATAAACAATGGGTTTTAGGTCGGCACGTGATGCGTAAATAGCCGCGGTGTATCCGGCAGGGCCGGACCCGATAATCAAACATTTTGTATTTTCCATATCTGTTATTTGTTTTATAATTTTCTAGGTATTAGACAACTGTTTTTGTAAAACTGACAACAAAAGTCGTCATTTTATTTTAATAATGACTTTTGAATAATCAATTTGAATGCCACTACTGTTTTGAGCTAAAACATGCCACTATGGCAACAAAAATATTTGTTGTATTAAAAGTTGGGATAAATAAAAA
>CAZKGB010000378.1:0-2952 GCA_964551935.1 uncultured Lentimicrobiaceae bacterium
TACCCAACTCTTTTGTAGGCGATGTGGTAATTTTTAACAGGATGTTTTTCCAAAAAATCATCAACTTTTGCAGTGATAATTCCGGCAACAACGCTGTTAAAGGTAAAGATTCCGATTATTATGATAGTGAGCAGAATCCCGAGAATAATAAAAAGCCGCTTTTTTGTTTTTGTCATGGTAGTTAGATTTGAACCAAAAATAATAAATTAAATCAAATGAGAATTTATTTCAATTTTTTTGCCGGTAATCCTCATTGGAAAGAACTTAACGTTAATACACAAATATTAGAAATAAGATTCTAAAGTATCTTTTCGTTAAGCGATTGTTCTTGCCGGGAAGGCCTTTTGTTTGTTTTTGTTTGTTACAGGTTTTAATAATTATTTTTTAAAAGTACACCCCTTGGCTTTTAAGTTGTCAGCAGGACATTTTTGCTATATTTGTCCCTTTTATTTAATAAAGTAAAGTCCTGTTCAAAATAGTAAACTATGATTATTGTCATTGCCATCGACTCATACAACAACGCTAATGGAGGTACCATTGCGACTAAAAGGCTGGTTGAAGAGCTAAAAACAAGAGGTCACGAAGTACGAATTATCAGTGCTGTTCATGAAGACCCTTCCGATCCTGATTTTTACCGGATACCCGGATTTGTATTACCCGGTGCTGAAGAGTCGCAGGAAAATATGACTTTTCTTTTTGGTAAGAACGATAAAAAAACTTTTCGTAAAGCCATGGAAGGGGCTGACTATGTTCAGGTGCAGTTCCCGTTTCTGATGGCAAAAGGAGTTGTTAAGGTAGCCAAGCAGATGGGAATTCCTGTTGCCGGGGCTTTTCATGTGCAACCGCAAAACATTATGGCGGCACTGGGTAAAACAAGCAAACTGCTGGAGCGATTTCTTTGGCTTAGTTTCAAGTACTTTTTGTTTAACAGGGTTGATACCATTATCAGCCCCTCTAAATTTGCTTCCGATTTGTTGTTGTCAGAAGGTATAAACGCCAATCATAACTATATTTCCAATGGTATTCCTGTTGAATATGTTCCGGGTGAATACGAGCGTCCTGATTGGTTTGGTGATAAATTGGTACTGATTAACATTGGTCGTCATGCCGACGAAAAACGGCAGAAGTTACTGATTGAAGGAGTAAAACGCTCGAAATACAACAAGGATATCCAGCTTATTCTAGCCGGTAGGGGCGAACGCACGGAAGAGTTAAAAGAGGCGGGAAAGGAGCTTCCGGTGGAACCTTATATCGAGTACATCAGCTTTGAAGATAAGCTCCGTTTTTTAAACACGGCCGATATGTATGTTCACGGCTCTATTGTTGAGCTGGAGAGCTTGTCAACTTCGGAAGCGCTGGGTTGCGGGTTGCCCTGCTTAATCAGCGATTCGAAATATTCGGCCGCTTCGCAGTTTGCGCTCGATGACCGGTTTTTGTTTCAATCGGATGATGCTGACGATTTAACCGCGAAGATTGATTATTGGTATGAGCACCGCGATGAGTTGCGAAGCAACGAGATGAAACAAAAAGTACTGGCCGAAGCGGAATATTACCGTTTCGACCGCTCGGTCAATGAATATGAGGCTTTTATCAACGAAATTGTAAATCCGAAAACTTCCGAACTTAGCGAGTATATTTTAGCAACTAAAAGGGTTAAGTAATGAAATCACCAAAGGTTCGCAAACAGCAGGTTCCTATGGAGTCGGTCTATCCTATGATTATTCCGCGCGACTATCAGTTTATCAGAACCGACCTCTGGTATCGGTTTTATTCAACACTGGCATATGCCTTTTTTGCAGTATTTCTTGGTGTTGGATACTTTAATATTTTATGCCGCCATCGTATCAGGGGTAAAAAAAATATAAAACCTCTTAAAAAGAAAGGATTTATTACAGTAGCCAATCATTGTCATATTTTCGACACGGTTCTTACAGGGTTGGCACTAAGGCCGAGAAGCGCGTGGTATGCGTCGGTTCAGCGAAATTTTGAAGCACCTTATTACAGAAAAATGTTTAGAATGTTAAAGGGATTTCCCATACCTGACGGAATTTTTGGTGTAAAACAAATTATAAAACCGGTGGCAGAGGCAGTGAATGACGGTAAAATTGTTCATTTCTTTCCGGAAGCCGAACTTTGGCATCTCTATCAGGGAATCGATTACTTTCAGCGGGGAGCCTTTTATATTGCTCATCATGCAAACTGTCCTGTGGTTCCTATGGTTCATCTTTTTAAACCAAGAACCTTTTTCGGGAAACAGCTGTCAAAAAATATTTTAACCATAAAAACGGTAATCGGGGAACCTGTCTATCCGCAGCATCCCGTAAAGGAGGGTGAAGGTGTTGATTTAAAATCAGTTCAGGTGATGACGGATAAGGTTAAAAAATGGATGAAAATTGAGATGGAGAAGTATCACGCTTCAGACGAACAAACCTAATATCAAAATCGGTTTGCTATTAATAAAATATCCAGTGCCCCACCAAGCCATCTTCCTTATTGTACTCCAAAGCGGGGAAAGGTAGTTTCACAAAACTTAATACTTTAAAAACATTTCGAAGAACAACTGAGTTGGTTTTAATTCGTGTCCAGTCAACATCAAGCGACAGGTAGTATTGCTTAACGCGGTTGAACTCGGGAAGTGGTTGTCCGTTGTATTCGGGGGGATTGGAGTAAGCCCCCAACATACCTTTTCCTCCATAACCCGCAGCCACGTTCAGCCATTTGGGAAATTTAGAGTCTTTACGGATGAATGATGAAATGTTGGCACTCAGCCAATAGGTTTCTCCGTTGTAGTCTTTGATGCTTCGTTGCCAGTGGTTGTATCCCAAAAGGTCAGGGCGGTACTGTGCGTAAGGGGAAGGCCAATACGAATACTTTAACCGTATGCGTTGCTCCTTCCAAATCAGCTGTTGCGAAATAAACAATGCCGCCCCGGTGGTGTTGGCAACTATATCC
>CAZKGB010000379.1:0-2944 GCA_964551935.1 uncultured Lentimicrobiaceae bacterium
TTAATCAATCATATCGTTATTAAAACCAATTAGATATAGTCGTTTAGTAGCCCGGGTAAAAGCGGTGTACAACCATCTTAAATATTCTGCGTTCAGCATATCGTCGGTCAGATATCCCTGATCAATAAAAACATTGTTTCATTGTCCGCCTTGCGTTTTATGGCAGGTCATGGCGTAAGCAAATTTTACCTGAAGAGCGTTGTAGTATGGGTTTGATTTAATGGCATCCATGATTTTTCGTTTTGATTTGAGAAAGGCGAATTCCTTTTGAAGACCTTCAAAAAGTTTCCTGGTTTCCTGATAATCAAGGTTTGCTTTATCAACGTAAAGGGTATCCAGCAAAAGCATAACACGCATAGTTTTTTGTTCCGGATAATCAATCATTTTTACATCCGCTTCTGCAAAATCAAACCCATACTGATGATGAAATCCAATGACTCTTCTTATTTCAATAATATCACCGTTGGCGACAAACCCTGCCGGCGATTTTTGATCGAGCCAGAAATAGTTGTTTTTTACCACCATCAACAGGTCGCCGCCCTCCAATTGCGACTCCCGCTGTAAAATCCGGTTCCTTATCTGTTCGTTAAACTGATTGGCTCTTTTGTTTGAACGGCAGATAACAATACTCTCTTTTATTTTTTCTCCATAAAAATATTCCTGAAAAAGCTCTTGCATTTCCATGGCGTCTTCCACCTGCGTTACATCGCTTTTAAAACCTTTTCGTGTAAGAATAGGGGGGGCTGTATTTTGTTGTTGAAGTTTTTTACGCAAGTCGGTGGCTGAGTAAAGAATTCCCGAATCAAGCTCTTGTCGCATCACCTCGGTCATCTCGTACGAATAAGCTGTTATAGAATAGAGGCTTTTCAGGTAGTTGAGGTTTAAAGCCGGACTAAGATTAAGTCCTACCGGAGGCAACTGCGCCGTATCTCCAATAAAAATAAGCCGATTGTTGCTGCCGGAAAAAACATATTTTACCAAATCGTCTAAAAGGTTTCTGCTTGAAAACGAATCGGCACCCGTAGCATTGTCGCCAATCATCGAGGCTTCATCCACCACAAACACCGTATTTTCGGCTTTGTTGCCGTTAAGGTATATTTTTGTTTCGTTGGAGCTGTTGGTTTGAATGCTGTAAATTATCCGGTGAATGGTATGAGCTTTATACCCTGTATAGTGTGATAATACCTTTGCTGCCCGTCCGGTAGGAGCCATCAATACACATTTTCGTCGGGCCGCTTTTAGTTCTTTAATGTATATGCTTATCAAAGTGGTTTTTCCGGTACCTGCATATCCTTTTAAAATGTACAGCGGATTTTCCTTTTTACTAATATCGAAAGCGGCCAGGTGTTTGATTACCGTACGTTGGTCGGAGGTGGGTACAAACGGAAATTTTTCCAGCAACCTTTTATCTAATGTAATGTGTTCCATTGATACAGGTTAAAAGGGGTATCCAATTCCAAAATTGATAATAAACTGATTAAATTTTAAGTAGTTAAAGCGCCACCGTTCACTGTTTGGAAAGGAGGGATCGCGAAGGGGTATCCCGGCGTCAAGCCTGAAAATAAAATAGGTAAAGTCGAACCGGAGGCCAAACCCGCCATCAACGGCAAGTTGCTTGTAAAAGGTGTTAATATCAAACTGTCCGTTGGGAAAGTTTTGGGTGTTGCCCGACCAAATATTTCCTATATCAGTAAAAAAAGCACCCTTTAAAAAGCTGTATATCGGGAAACGATATTCAATGTTTGATTCCAACAAAATATCACCTGATCGTTCGTAATCGTTGGTACTATAATAACCACCGGGACCCAGTGTTTTGAACCGCCATCCTCGCATGTCGTTAGCACCCCCGGCATAAAATGCCTTTTCATACGGAATTTCCTTCGAGTTAAGATAGGGGATACCCGCGCCGACAAGCCCCCGGAAAACAACAATATGCCCTTCATTATTCAGGTGAAAATAGTGCCTGTAATCAATGTTAAATCTAACATATTGTGAGTATCTTATTCCCAGAAAACGGTAATACTCGTTGTTGGTCATCTTTAAATTAAACGCACGCTGTAAAGCGTAAAACAGGTTCCCGGAGGTTTCGATATCGAAACGGATGTAATCGAAGCTTTTGGAATTTTTAATTTTTTGATTATCGTAAACCAAACTAAAATTTGCTCCGGCGATAAGGTGATCGGAATATTGTTCTTTTAGCCGTTGATTGGTTTCCTTATCTAATATCTCCTGAAACTCCGGTGTGGGTTTTACATTGATGTAATTAAAGTTTATCGGGCTTACAATAAAACGTACTTTTTTATTTTTATACCATGAATAACCCAGCAGGATGTTGGTTGAGTTGCGCGAATAGTTAGGTCTTAGCAGGTAATTATATCCAAAAGTAAGGTTGGTGGTGGGGTGGTATTTCTGACTGAACCTTCTAAAAGGGATGGGAGATACAAATCTTGGAAAGATGATTGAAGCATCGACACCCGCTTCAAAAGTGTTAAAAAAATTGTTGTCGTTACCCGATACCGAGTCAGAAGCAGAAACCGATTGCGCTTCAAATCCCCCGTTGAATCTTATTCTGAAAAGCTCGGCACCCCGAAAGATGTTTCGGTTGGCAATTACCAGATTGCCTCTTACACCCGGATCACCACTGCTGTTGGTCAACACCCCGTCGATACTGTAAAAATTCAACTTTCCCGTGGCCATCTGAATACGGGCTTTCATGTATTTATTTCCTGACGAGTCGCTACCCATTCCGGTGGTGTCAAACGAAATGGTAGCTGTTTTTATAATGGGCATGGAAAACAGAGCCCGGTAAGTATTTTGAACATCGGTGGCTGAATAGGGGAGGCCCTTTTTAATTTTTATGGCCTGATCGAATGCTTTTGCTTTAAAACGTGGAACAGGCATATGTAACATAAAGGTGTAAAACTAGGTGCTCTCCCAAAAAAAA
>CAZKGB010000380.1:0-2911 GCA_964551935.1 uncultured Lentimicrobiaceae bacterium
CAACGGTTTTGGTTTCGTTATCAAAAACATAAGCTACCACATGGCTGTTATCGGCATTACCGGTAAGGGTGTATTGATACGATTTGGTGTACTCCTTACCCGCTTCAATGGCATCGCCAAAAATGTTTTCACCCCAGGTACCGTTAACCGCTCCGCGAAACATGTGCATAAACACGTAGTCGTAAATAATGGGTGTTTCACCCACATCAGAATTCTCGTTCTTTTGGGCAGAGACGAGGCTGTCTTCGGTAATACCCACAAAAAGATTGTAAGTTCCGGGCCTATTTTTTAAAAACTGAGTAGCAACATCAATGGAGACCACCCCTCCCGAAAAAGAGGTTGTGAGAGTTATTTTTGCATCAGCCTCTTTATCCATCTCTTCGGCAACTTTGGTGCCCCAATTATCTTTCACAACAATGTAATCACCCGGCGCATTGGGAACACGGTCGATTAGACCGCTGGGATAATTTTGGAAACCAAAAAATGTATTCCACTCGTTGCCTGCCTGCGTTCTGTAATCATTTTCAAAAATACCGGGATGCGGATCGGCAAAGTAGCCGGCATGTACTGCCATAACGATAAGCCGGTCGCCGTACAAATTTTTCAGGTCGTGTGCGATAACCGCTGCCGTAGGGCAGTTAACGCAAGTGTGGCCGGTATAATCTTCCAGCAATACGTTTTTTAATACTCCGGTAGTATCGTTTCCTCCGCCTTTGCTTTCTTTATACGGTGGGGTAATTTTTTCGCAGGCGCTGAAAAAAATTACCAAAGCAAAAAACAAAAATAATATTTTAAAATTTTTCATAACAACAATACTATTATTTAGAAACTACTGGAGATGGTTAAATAAAATCCGCTGGAAGCGGGAACCTGACGGCAAACACCGCCAACGCAAACTACTCCTTCGCGCTGACGACCGTAAGTAAGGGCAAACCTTGTGGTTTTGATGGAATATCCGCCGGCGATGGTATAATAATGGAGTTGTTTATCAGCTTCGGGGTTTCCATAGTTCCACTGGTCAGAGGCCGTGATAAACCAATGGGGCGAGATGGTGTATTCGGCCAGGGCTGCCAGCCAGTTTCTTTTATCCTGTTTGGTAAACAGTGTCTGGGCTTCCCATCGCAATGATTTTTTGGAGGTGAATTTGTAGGTCATGTCCAAAATGATAATGTTATCGTGAATTACCGGGTCGCCGGCATGGCCTTGTATGGAAGCAATATCAAAAATTTGATTCAGGTATTCAGCAGTGGCATGAAACTTTCGTGAGAATTTTTTGTGCAGATGGATTTGTATATCGCGCATAAAAATATGGTCGCTAACCTGAAAAAATTTAGAAGTATAGCCAAGAGTTCCCGAAACATTAATGGCGGAAGTATCGCCGGCAGGCTGACGGACAATATCGTTAATTTGCGAAAAGTTAACCGAGATGTCCATGCCATATTTTCCACCCAGTTTGCTTTTTCTGGGTATCTTGTAATTAATTTGGAGTTGAAACCCCATTTCGCCGTTAGGTTGTGTTGCATAGGGATACATGGAAGCCAGCATATAGGTGTGTGCTTCGGTAATGGGAGGCAGATAGCTAATGTCGAGCGCATTGGCCGTTTCGGTCCTGTCGGATTTAAAGGAAAAGTTATCGATACGCTTGAACACGGCCAAGATACCCAATCCACGGGTGGAGTATGATGCATTAAAAATAAAGGCATCGCCCGGTTTGTAAATGAAGTTATTAATGGCGGATGGGTCGTTGATTTTGTGTGCGTATTCCGAGCTGAAATTAAACTTGCCAATACCCACGTTGATACGGGCAGCTCCTCCTCCCACATCACGCGGAAGTTTATATAAAGGGTCGCTGTCAACCTGATATTTGCTGACAAAGCTACCTCCCAGCGTAACCCTGAGTTTTGATTCAGCCATCGAATGCAGCAAATCGTTCAGGCAAAGTTCTGCATCAACTCCTTTAACAATGCCGCGGCTGTTTTTGGTGTATTTATTCCAAAAAAAACGTTGTGTACCATAAACTCCTTTCAGGATAATTCCTTTTACCGGTTCGTAGGTTATTCTGGCTCCGTTCATGGAGTTGTCGTATCCCAGTGTCCACTCCTGATAGGTTCTGAACAAAAGGCCGTTTCCAAACTGATCGTAAAAATTACCAATGGTAAAGCTGAATTTTTTAGTGCTGTACGAAGCCCACATATAGGGGATTCCGCTTCCTTCAAGCCTGTTGTCGAATCCGGCAATGGGAGGCAGGTAGCTTTCGTAGCGAACACCTGCTGAAAAATCTCCTAACGTGTAAATAACCTCGGCAAAACCGTTGAAGGCAAAATTGCGTCCTGCAATCAGCGAATCGGTAATCCCCATGGGGATGTCAGGATGGTAATACATGCCGTCAGCCTCGAAGCTGCCGTGAACTTCCGATTTATTTAAAAAATCGCTAACCTGTGCTTTTAATAACATGGTGGACGACAGTAACAGGAAAAGAAACAGGAATTTTTTCATCTCAGAATGATTGTGCGGTTAATGATTGGAAATGTCTTCGCCTTTGGCCACCTTTTTTACCAGTTCAAAAAGCTCATCTTCCAGCCCTTCGTAATAGGAGGTGTGCTGGTAAACAATTTTTCCGTTACCATCTAATAAAAAAGTGTGGGGAACCATGTTAACACTCATGGCACGTTTAAATTCCTGGTTGGGGTCAAGCAACACTTCAAACTGCCAGTCTTTACCCATAACAAAAGGTTTAACTTTAGCGGTTGAACGGGCATCGTCGATGGAAACGGCAACAATTTTAACACCGGTTTCATCTTGCCACTCTTCGTAGAGTTCGTTGTAAGCATCCAGTTCTTTTTTACAGGGTTTGCACCACAGTGCCCAAAAAGCAATTAAAATAGGTTTTCCATCGTTGGAAATTTCGGAA
>CAZKGB010000381.1:0-2900 GCA_964551935.1 uncultured Lentimicrobiaceae bacterium
AAACTCCATGGGATTTTCAATAGAGCGGTCAACATGCGATTCGGCGGCAAGGTGGATAACCCCGTCGAATTGATGCTCCTTAAACAGATTCATGATAAAATCAACATCTACGATATCGCCTTTTATAAAGGTGTAATTGGGCTTGTTTTCCACATCCACAAGATTTAGCAGGTTTCCCGCATAGGTGAGTTTATCCAGATTGTAGATGTGGTAATCGGGATATTTATTTACAAAAAGCCGGATAACATGCGAACCGATGAAACCGGCCCCTCCGGTAACTAATATTTTTTTCATTATATTTTAATTATTTGATTACTAAATAATGTATTGTTTAATTGCCTCTTTACGGCTTATACACCCATAACTCCTAACTCTTAACCCACAACTCTTAACCCCTAACTCTTAACTCTCGACTCACATCTTCTTCTCCCTTAGAGCAAGTTCCCACTTCCAGGCAGAACGGGTCATCTCATCCAGTCCCCGTTCAGCTTTCCAGCCCAACTCTTTATTTGAAAAATCGGGATTGGCCCAAACTTTCTCGATATCGCCGGGGCGACGATCAACTATCTTATAATTAAGTTTCTCACCACTCACTTTTTCGAACGATTTGATCACTTCCAAAACAGAATAACCGTTTCCGGTACCCAGGTTAAACACTTCAAAATCTTTTTTCATCTTACCATTAATCATCCGGTCAACGGCAATAACATGCGCTTTAGCCAAATCAACCACGTGGATATAATCGCGAATGGCTGTACCATCCGGAGTATTATAATCTTCGCCGAACACACTAAGCTGCTCGCGAATGCCGATGGCGGTTTGAGTAATAAAGGGAACCAGATTATTGGGAACTCCCAAAGGCAACTCGCCGATAAGGGCACTGTCGTGGGCTCCGATTGGATTAAAATAACGCAGTGCGATGGTTTTAATGGGCTCCACCTTAACGGTGTCGGAAATAATCTCTTCGGCAATCTGCTTGGTATTGCCATACGGCGATTCGGCTTTTTTGATGGGGGCATTTTCTGAAACAGGCAGCTCGTCGGGCTGGCCGTAAACCGTGCAGGAAGAGGAGAAAACCAGATTATCAATGTTGTTTTCAATCATGCCCTCCATCACATTCATCAACGAAACGAGGTTGTTGCGATAATACATCAACGGTTTTTGAACACTTTCGCCAACAGCTTTGTAAGCGGCAAAGTGAATAACCCCTTTAATGTCGTTATGACGCCTGAAAAAGTCAGCGGTTTTTTCACGATCGACCAAATCAAAAATTTCCAGAAGCGGTTTGGTTCCGGTTATTTTTTCAATACTGTCAACCACCTCCTTTTTGGAATTGGAAAGGTTATCCACTATCACCACTTCATAACCTTCGTTTTGAAGCTCCACCACGGTGTGAGAACCAATGTATCCGGTTCCGCCTGTTACAAGTATTTTCATGATTATGATATTTTAGTTACTCTGTTATTTTCCAACTGATATACTTCGCCACTCTCAGGACATTTGGCTTCATTGTTGTCGTCAAAGTTAAGACGATGGCCATACTCGCTCATCCATCCCACATGCCGGGCGGGATTTCCAACAACCAGCGCATAATCAGGAACTTCTTTGGTTACCACTGCCCCGGCACCGATAAAAGCAAATCGCCCAATATCGTGGCCGCAAACAATGGTGGCGTTGGCTCCAATGCTGGCACCGTGTTTAACAATGGTTTTGGTATATTGACCACGACGGTTAACATTGCTCCTTGGGTTAATCACATTAGTAAAAACCATCGACGGGCCTAAAAAAACATCATCTTCACAAATAACCCCCGTGTAAATGGAAACATTGTTTTGAACTTTAACATTTTTACCCAAAACAACCTGAGGCGACACCACCACATTTTGTCCAATGTTGCAATTTTCGCCAAGGGTACAATGGCTCATTATATGCGAAAAATGCCAAATCTTTGTTCCTGCTCCAATATTGCAGCCCTCATCGATTACAGCTGTTTCGTGTGCAAAATATTTTTTCTCCATAAATTAAATTTCAGCGTTTCTGTTGAGATACCACCATCCCACTATATTAAACTCGTGTATTACTTCACAAATATAAGAATTGTTAGGTTACGGTTGAAGGGTTAGCCAGACTATTTTTTGAGCATAAAAATAATAGTAGCGAATAGTTTTGCCAGTTATTTGAAAAAGAAACTATTAAAACCTAATATCTTTTTCTGCTTTCCATATTTTAACTGTTATTATACTACCTTCGACTTTTTAAAATAACCTGGCATGATGGAACAAAAATCAATTCAATTTAGCTCAATCGGGCACATCGAAACTTCGTTCAAAAAGGATGAGTGGCTACCCAGACAAGGAAGATACGACCAAACGGCTAAAGGAGTGGCCGTGATTAATCCCGAGCTTGAAAAAGGTCTGGAGACGTTGGACAGCTACAGCTATTGCTGGCTTTTGTTCTACTTCGATAAAAACAGTTCGTTTTCATTGCTGCAGTACCCGCCAAAAGACGACAAGCCCCATGGTGTTTTTTCCATACGAAGCCCCAGGCGTCCCAACGGTATTGGCATGACCGTGGTTAAAATTGACAAGATAGAGAAAAACAAAATCTACTTTACCGGTGCCGATATGATTAACGGAACACCGCTAATCGATATTAAACCCTATGTTGAAGAGATCGACTCGGTGCCGGGGGCAGGTAACGGGTGGATGAGTAACAAAGCTTCATCGCGAGAAAAAAATTGAGTACCGATAAAAACATACAATGGCATTCAAAACTAAATTCTAAAACTAAAAAACCCGCGGTCACGGGCAACCATGGGTTTAAGAATACACAAGAAGAGCGTTTTAACAAATAAAGTATGCTTTCTCTACTGTTTAATCACCTTAGCAGAATAAACAATT
>CAZKGB010000382.1:0-2863 GCA_964551935.1 uncultured Lentimicrobiaceae bacterium
CTTGGAGGGGGCTATCATTACATGAAACTGAACGGTAAGTGGCTCGACACGAACAACGTGGTGCGTCCCTTTAATTTTCACATGGGTATCGGGCAGCTTTACGACGAGCAAGGCAATATTACCGGGTTTGTACAAAACTATTTTACGGTTCATTTGCCGGGTTCGTCGGTAAAAATAACAGACGGGTTAACTCAAAGAGCTGTTATCACCATGCATGTTGATGAGTGGTTTAAAGATCCCAATGTATTTGATTTTAATTACTGGGGCGGCGATATCATGGAAAAACAGCCCGCCATGGAGGCTGCGAAAGAAAACGGGCACAACGTATTTTCGATAAGCTTTGAATAAAATGATACGAAAAAGAGCATCCATAGTATTGCTTTTGTTGATGGCTGTTTTGTTTGGAGGATGTCCCGGTACAAAACCTCCCGAACCCTATCAGGCAACCCCTTACACTATTGACATCCCCAAAGGGTTTCCAACCAATTTAAACATCCCCGACGACAACCCAATGACCGTGCAAGGGGTTGAATTGGGCAGATACCTGTTTTACGATGGCAGGCTTTCGGGTCGTACGGATCCCGATTCGTTAATGAGCTGTTCCACTTGTCACTTGCAGTCAAGCTCGTTTGAGGCCGGCATTAACAACCCGCAATTTCCCGGCGGTATTGTACACGGGTTAAACGGACAGCCTACCCATCACGTGATGTTACCCATGATAAACCTTGTTTGGAATTTCAGCGGGTATGGATGGAACGGGTTTTTATGGCCCGAAAACCCCAATCCCAATTTGCGAAATATTGAAGACATGGTTTATGCTGCCGTTACGGCTAAAAACGAAATCGATGGCGACACAACCCGGATAAAGGAGCTGTTTCAATCCATCAAAGGTTATCCCGAGTTATTTGGCAATGCTTTCGGTAGCGATAAAATTACCTTTAAAAATATGGAAAGAGCCATTGCACAATTTGTTCGTACCCTGATATCGGCTGATTCAAAATTTGATAAATATTTAAGAGGGGAGGAGCAGTTGAATCAATCGGAGTTACATGGTTATGTGTTGTTTACTACGGAGCAGGGCGCTGACTGTTTTCACTGTCATGGTGGTGCCGGAAACCCGCTTTTTACCACGCATCTGTTTTACAACAATGGCAAGGATACGGTATTTACCGATGTTATGGATCGATACGCCATTACAGGCAAGGACCGCGACAGGGGAGCATACAAGGCAACCACATTGCGAAATATTGAATTTCAGGCACCCTACATGCACGACGGACGTTTTAAAACCCTTGAAGAGGTTATTGATTTTTATTCGGAAGGATTAAAAAACGGGCCTTGGGTTAACCCGCTTATGCATCATGTGGCAGAGGGTGGTGTACACCTCACCCCGTCAGAAAAAGAGGACTTAATAAACTTTATAAAAACGCTACGCGACGATAGTTTTATAACCAATCCTGCCTTTTCAAAACCGGAAAAGTTTCCCGATCAAAAGTAATTTCGCAGAATGGCAATCAATTTTCCTTTAGCAACAGGTTTTGAAATGTAATCATCACAACCTGCTTCCAGTGCCTTGGCCTTATCGTCGGAAAAAGCGTAAGCAGTTTGCGCAATAATCGGCATGTCGGGAAACTTTTTCTTAATGATGCGTGTAGCTTCATATCCATCCATTTCAGGCATTTTAATATCCATAAAAATCAGATCGATTGATTTTGCCTCTTTATTCACAATATCAACCGCTTCTTTTCCTGAAAAGGCATGTAAAACTTTGGCTCCTAACTTAGAGAGAAAGATTTCGAAAAACTGAAAATTCTTCTCCTCATCTTCAGCCACCAAAATCACTTTTCCATCCAGATTAAAATCCTCCGAAACTTTTACATCGCTATAACTAAATGCCGGTTTATCGCTTGTTTCAAGCGGAATAGTAAAGTAAAATGTGGTTCCTTTTCCTTTCTCGGAGATGAGCCAAATTTTTCCCCTCATCTTTTCAACAAATGCTTTTGAAATACTTAAACCCAGTCCTGTACCCGGATAAACTTTTTTACCGTCGGTATCCCAGGTTATTTTGTTAAATCGGTCGAATACAAGATGATGGTTTTCTTGGCTAATACCAATTCCCGTATCTTTTACGTAAAATTCTATATCCTTATCCGAAACCTTATATCCCAGTTCAACAAAACCTTCGTCGGTAAATTTTATGGCATTGTTAACAAGATTGACCAGTATCTGTTTTATTTTGGTTTCATCGAGCATAATTGCCCGGTTGTTGAATAACGTGTCGGGAACCAGACGCAATTCGATACCTTTCTTATTGGCGGAAAGTGAGAGCTGGTTGTAAACCGTATTTACCAATTGGTTTGCATCTGTCGGCTTTTTATTGATACTGATTTGTCCTGCTTCAATTTTCGACATTTCAATAATGTCATTAATAATTTCCAACAACGAATATCCGCTGGTATTGATGATGTCGACAAACTGATTTCGCTCATCGTTTCCTATTTCCTCATCTTGTAACAGGGCACCAAAACCGAGAATTGCATTCATCGGAGTTCGTATTTCATGACTCATATTAGCCAGGAAAGCTGATTTCAGGCGGTCACTCTCTTCCGCTTTGTTTTTTGCTTTTTCCAAATCACGTTGAGCCTTTATTTTATCAGAAATATCGTGTATAACAGAATAGAACACCTCTTTCTTTTTACTGTTCAGAACCCCGGTATAGAGCTCCACATCCTTAATAACACCATTCTTAAGTTTATGTTGAAATAAAAAGTGGTTTTGTTCCCCCTTTCTGACTTTATTTAAAAGAGAAACCAGCTCCTTGTTATCTTTAATATTAAAATCAAATACCGATTTATTTAAAATT
>CAZKGB010000383.1:0-2861 GCA_964551935.1 uncultured Lentimicrobiaceae bacterium
CACAACGGACATCTGATAATGGCCAACTACATGGCCGAATTTACCGATTTGGATGAGGTGTGGTTTGTGGTTTCACCGCAAAATCCGTTAAAGGAAAAAAACACACTGCTGGCTGAGCACCATCGGCTGGCTTTAGTTCGTATTGCCGTTGAAGACCAACAAAAACTTGGCGTAACGGACATCGAGTTTAAAATGCCCCGTCCATCTTATACCATTGATACCTTAACATGGCTATCCGAAAAATATCCCAGCCGTGAATTCGTCTTGATTTCGGGAACCGATATCTTTTCAAGTTTTCACAAATGGAAAAATTATAAGACGATATTGGATTTTTATTCCATCTATGTTTATCCCCGGCCGGGAAGCGGCTTGGGCGATTTTACCGATCATCCTAAAATAAAACTTTTTCCTGCGCCTATGATGGAAATCTCTTCCAGCTTTATCCGCCAAGGCATCAAAGCGAAAAAAAACATGCGTTATTGGATGCCGGATAAAGTTTACGAATACATGCAGGAGATGCATTTTTATGAGAAGTAAAAAGTTAATAATGAAAAAGTACAGATCTGTATTCTTAATACTATTTTCCTTAGCATTGCTTTCATTTGGCAATTCCTGCCAAAAGAATAAGTTGGATGGTGAAGTACTAAACAATCCGGCTTTGGCAGAAGAGTTGTATTCAAAAGCTAAAGACACTATTGTATTCGAGAATCAAAATCTTGTGCTGGAAACGGAATTGTACAGGGACTTCTTTCCCGGAGTACCCTCAAACGGGAAAACCAATCTACAGGCACTATTATGGTTAATAAGTGTGGACAGCTCTTCCATAACAGAGCCATTTTCAATTTCTAAATTATACATCATTAATAACAATGAGGTTTGGGTTTCAGTACCGGATAAACGGAATGATGATTATTTGCCGGAGTATAAATCTCATTATGTAAGCATCAACGGGCCGCAATGGGATACCGGGTTAAAAGTAGATGTTGTTGTAGCACTAACCCGCGTATCAAACAGTAAAGAGTATTTTCTGATTGCGCACGACCAAACCATCGCGAGGATTGAATAAGTTACAGTGAACCTTCCCAACTTCGCCCCTTCGCCCTTTCTCTCTTACCTTTTACTTTAACCTTTTTCCTTTTATCTTTATTAATGTGCTTCCAGCCAATTCTCTCCCGTATTCATATCCACCACCAGCGGAACATCCAGCGTAATAGCGTTGAGCATCTTGTCATTAACAATAGCTTTAAGCTGTTCCACTTCATCACGATGTGCATCAAACACCAGTTCATCATGCACCTGAAGGATCATTTTGCTGCGCAGGTTTTGTTTGCGCATTTCGTTAAACACATTAATCATGGCTACCTTTATCATGTCAGCTGATGAACCCTGAATGGGGGCGTTAATGGCGTTTCGCTCGGCATAGCCGCGAACCACGCTGTTGGCGGAGTTGATGTCGGGCAAATAGCGGCGGCGGCCGAGAATGGTTTCCACGTAGCCGTGTTCGCGGGCAAACTGAATGGATTTTTCCATGTACGCCTTCACACCCGGATATTGCTCAAAATAGTTGTTGATGATTTCGGCAGCCTCTTTGCGCGGAATGCCCAGCCTCTCGGATAATCCGAAAGCAGAAATTCCGTAAATAATGCCGAAGTTGACCATTTTGGCGTTGCGGCGCATCTCTTTGGTTACCCTATCGGGAGCAAGGCCGTAAACCTTTGACGCAGTGGCTGTATGAATATCCATTCCGTGTTGAAATGCCTCCACCAGTCCTTTGTCTTTACTCAGATGAGCAATGATACGGAGCTCGATTTGCGAATAGTCGGCAGCCAGTAAAATATACGCTTTGTTGCGGGGAATAAAAGCCTTGCGGATTTCGCGCCCCCGCTCGGTACGAATGGGAATGTTTTGCAGGTTGGGATTGTTGGAGCTAAGGCGACCCGTGGCTGCCACCGCCTGATTGTAGGAAGTATGCAAACGGCCATCACGCGGATTCACCAAATTAGGCAGCGCATCCACATATGTGTTTTTGAGTTTGGTTAACGATCGGTATTCCAAAATCAGCTCGATAATCGGATGACGATGTTTTAGTTTAACCAGCACATCTTCGCCGGTGCTGTATTGTCCGGTTTTGGTTTTTTTGGGTTTGGACGAAATAACCAGTTTTTCAAACAGCACCTCACCAAGTTGCTTAGGCGAAGCAATGTTGAACTCAACGCCGGCCATCTCGTAAATTTCAACCTGAATCTTTTCTATTTCCCGTTCCAGCTTTTTACTGAATTCGGCCAGTGTTTTGGTATCAAGCTTAACCCCTTCGGCCTCCATGTTGGCAAGTACGGGAACCAGCGGCATTTCAATTTCGTTAAAAAGTTTGTCGGTTCCGGTCTCTTTCAGCTTGGGCTCAAACACCTCTTTTAATTGAAGTGTAACATCGGCATCTTCGGCAGCATACTCGGCAATGATGTCTGATTCCACATCGCGCATCGACTTTTGGTTTTTACCTTTTTTGCCGATGAGTTCTTCGATGGAAACCGGCTTGTAATTTAGAAAGACCTCTGCCAGATAATCCATGCTGTGTTTCATATCGGGTTGCAACAGATAGTGGGCAATCATGGTGTCGAACAGCGGCCCTTTTACATCCACATCATACCACTTGAGCATGGCCATGTCGAATTTGATGTTTTGCCCGATTTTTTGAATGTTCTCATCCTCCAGTGCTTTTTTAAAAATGGCAGCGGTTTTTTCCGCTTCATGATAATTTTCCGAAACGGGAATATACCAGGCTTCGTGCGGCTTGATGGCAAAGGATATGCCTACCAACTCGGCAGTTGCAGGGTCAAGCCCGGTGGTTTCGGTATCAAAGG
>CAZKGB010000384.1:0-2842 GCA_964551935.1 uncultured Lentimicrobiaceae bacterium
AACCTATTTAATTGATGAATCGGGCGACAGCCAAACCGATTATAGTTTTACAAATCCTGACTTTAGTTTTTACGAGTTTCGAAGCAATTTTGTAGTCCGGTGGGAGTATATTCCCGGTTCAACAGCCTATTTTGTATGGTCGCAAGGCCGAAACGGCAGCGTAGATGAGGGTAACTTTTATCTTCAGGATCGGTTGGTCAACCTTTTTGAATCATCCCCAAGCAATGTGTTTCTGTTAAAACTCTCTTACCGTTTGAGTTTTTAAATTTTTTGAATTCTATCTGGACAAGTTGGAACCAAAGAGGGAGATATAGTAATTTTGTGCTGTGGATTTATTTTTTTTATTGTGATGGTTTTGATAGGTTGCAGCCCTTCGGTCTGATTTGTCATCTCTAATGACAAATCTGGGTTAAAGTTTACTATCGTGATGCTTTGAATAAAAATAGGCTCCTGTCAGCGAAGCAATAAAAAAGCCGGACAATAATAAAACATCGGTTAAAATGCCCTCGATACCGGAATGGCGTAAAAGTATGGAGGAGTATCCATCCAGTGCCCAGTTAAGAGGCGACAGTTTGCTGATGGTTTTCATCAGGTCGGTCATCATAAATACCGGAACCCAAAGGCCACCCATGGCCGCCATAATAACCACCGAGATAGAGCCAAAAACAGAAGCCTGCTTTTGTGACGATGCCACCGACCCGATAAGGATACCGTAACCGGAAGCGGTGGCAGAAACTAAAACCGTAAGCAAGAGCAACGACAGCCACTGATTGCCAATGTTTAGTTCGGGTAAGTGAAGCAAGGGAAATAGGTATTCTCCAATAAGTAACATCAAAAATGCCTGCAATAAACCGATGCCAAAATAGACCGTTACTTTTCCCAACAGTGAGGGCAGGGTAGAGCCGGGCATGGTTTTTAACCGGAGGATAACACCACTTTCCCGTTCTGAAATCATACTGGAAGACAAGGGGATTACAATAAAAAACATGGCAAACAGCGTCCAGGCCGGAACGTTGTGCTGGGTTGAGTTGGGGATAGTAGATTCTTTTAAGGGTGCTGCCAGCTGTTCGTTAAATTCAACCAGTTGCATGCGTTTTCCCGCTTTTTTCATTTCTACTCCCAAAAGCGTTTTAAAAAGATTGGCATAGGTTTTATAAACAATTTGTGCTTCCACCCCCGAGGAATATTCACGTAAAGCACTTAAAACCGACTGCTTAAAAGAGTTTTTTAAAACCGGATCGAAAAAAACATCAACTTTAGCAGGAAATCCTGATTGCAAGGTGTCTAACTCGATGGCATCGGTGATTTCTTCCGGAAATTGCTGATAGATAGCTTTATTTAAATTTTTTTGAATGGTTTGGGTGGCATTTTTTAAAACTACAATTCCAATCATGTATTGGCCTGAAGCAACCTCTTTTTTTAGCTCGGTAACATCGTTTGCGGATAAAACCGTTACATCAAAAAATTTGGAACTGCTCAGCCCGGATACAATGTTATTCCCGAAAATATCGTGGTCGTTGTTGATAATAACAACCGGCATTTTTTTTTCGTCTAGGACTTTAAAGGTGCTATCCTGCAACAAAGCCATTAATATTACCAGGACAATGGGCATGATAAACAGCATCGACAATCCTGCCATGTCGCGAATAAGGAGTAGAAACTCTTTTTTAATGGATGCTGTAATTTTTAACCTCATGTTATTATATATCTGTTCTACCGCAAAGGCGCAAAGGCGCAAAGGGTTTTTCTTCGTATTTCTGTGTTTTCGCGGTTAATATTTTTCTTTATTGGTATTTCTGCTCTTTTACAGTTATTTATCTTCTTCTCTTTTTGGTCTTAGCGCCTCAGCGCCCTCGCGGTTACTCTTCCCTCTTCCTTCGCATCTTCGCGTCTTTGTGGTTATTATCTTCTCTTTCTTTGCGCCTTCCCGTCTTTGCGGTTATTCTTTCTTTTCCTTTGCGCCTTTAATCTCTCAACTTCCTCCCCGTTAGTTTCAGAAAAATGGACTCTAAATTTTCACACCCTTTACAATCTTTTATTAGCGTCTCAGGTTTACCCTTGGCAATAATTTTTCCATAGTCGATAATAGCAATGCGACTACAGAAATGCTCTGCCTCATCCATATGGTGTGAGGTGTAAATAATGGTTGTTCCATTTTTATTTACCTCTTTGAGCAACTCGATAATAATATTTTTCGATTGCACGTCAATGCCCACTGTTGGTTCATCGAGGAATAGAATTTTAGGTTCGTGCAGCAATCCTGCAATCAGGTTTACCCGGCGTTTCATTCCTCCTGAGTAAGTTTTTATCTGTTTCCCCGACTTTTCCTGAAGGCCAAAAGTTTTCAGCCAGAAATTGATTTTATCCTTTAGTGCTTTTCCTTTCATCCCAAACATATTTCCGAAAAAAAGGAGGTTTTCGCGGGCGGTGAGTTTATCGTACAGGGCAATATCCTGAGGAACAAATCCAATTTCCTTTCGAATGGCTGTTTGTTGTGCAGAAACCTCTTTGCCATTAATGATGATAGACCCCTGGTTTGGTTTAAGGTGCGTACATAACATCGAAATGGTAGTGGTTTTTCCGGCGCCGTTGGGGCCTAACAAACCAAAAATTTCACCCGGGTAAACATTCAGGCTCAGCCCGTCGACAGCAGGTTTGTCGGCATTAGGATACCACTTGGTAAGGTTACTTATTTTTATTACCGGATTTTGTTTCATTACGAAACCACTTTTTTCAGCTTTGTAAAAAACTGCTGTTCCCTTTCGGAGATATCCAAAAGAATATCGGCACCGGCGTTGTAATCTTCGCCCTCTTTTGCTCTGTTCTTTACGATTCGGCCGGC
>CAZKGB010000385.1:0-2787 GCA_964551935.1 uncultured Lentimicrobiaceae bacterium
TCCCTCAGTCGTGCCTCCTTCGGGATGACGATGGGGCTTGCGGGAGGGGCGATAGGTAAAAAAAGTGCCTGAAGTTAGGAGTTAAGGGTTAAGTGTTTAACATCTGCAATCCCCAATCGTTAATCTGCAATCTGCAATCAAAGAGTGCCTAAAGTGCGCTAAACCACATTCTACCTAAGCCTGTCGGCTGAGCGCACCAGCTTTTCATCTTTCATGATGCCCCCGATGGCCAGAATAAGAAGTATCATTGCCAGCAACGGCATGGCGATACCCACATAATTATACTGAGCCAGGTAACCGGTTAGTTTTTCAAGCGCGGGGATATTATAAAAAAACAGCAGCGCAACATCAGCCAGGGTAAAGATAACCAGACCACGAACCATTTTTGCCTGCATGATACGCTTCCGGTACATAAAGATGGTGATAATCGAACCCAAAACCACCAATCCCGTCAAGGCGGTTGCCGGAGCGACAAACATCACATCAAAAGGTGTTGTCTGGTCAGGAACCATACTAACCACCTGATAGATGTAAAACTCTAACTGATACTCACCCGAACCGATAAAAGAGGCGATGGGAAAAATAAAATCAAGCGCCATGGCAATGGCAGCTAAAAAAAGAAAAATTGTTTGTTTACGCTGAATCATAATTGCAAAGTTTAATTTGAGCAGCAAAAATAAAATAAAATAAAAGGCTAAAATAAATATGAGAATTAAAAATAACTATTATATTTGCAGCGCATTTTCAGCCTATTAATGGCTCACGATTACAAATCCCAAGCAATAATTTATTCTTAATTTTGATTTTCAATCGAAAGAATCAGACATTTTATTTCTAAATAAATTCACATATGTACATTAAATCTGAATTGGAATCCAAGCTGGTAAGCGAGCTAAAAGCTATTGCCAAGCAATTAAACATTCCAAAAGCGGACAAACTGGAAAAAGGAGAGATCATTTACAAGATTCTTGATTTTCAAGCAGCTAACCCCACCTCCGAAATGCTTGACCAGGAAAAAGCATCCGTTAAGCCTCGCAGGGGGCGCCCCAAAAAAAATCAGGCCACTGATAAAAACAAACCTGCATCAAAAAAAGACGACAGCAAAAACGTCGTAACCAAAACTGAAAAATCCACCAAACCTTCGGAACAGAAAAACGAAGAAAGTGGCACTAAAAGAAGAGGTCGTCCCCGGAAAAATGCTCCTGTTGCCTCCTCATCAAGCGAGGTGGTTTCTCAAATAAAGCAGGAAGAAAAGTTAACGCCTCTTGCTGACGAGCAATTATCGGGTACCAAAACCGACAACAACAAGGAGACTTCACAAGACAAACCGGAAAACAAGCAGGAAGAGCCTGCCAAAAAACAACGTAGAGGAAGACCCAGAAAAACCCAAACTACCGAACCTGTTACCACTTCTGACCAAAAACAGGTTCAACAACAACCGGAAAAGGGCAGTAACGATGACAATCAAATGCAACAGACTACTCCAAAACCGGCAGAAAATAACAGAGACAATAACAGGGAGAAAAAGCCTTATCAAGGTCAATCGCGTTACGACGACAGACAGAACCGTGATAAGCAAAACCAATCGTATCAAAAGAACAGACAACGCCCTCCACAGGACAGCAACGATGATTTTGATGCTATGGTTACTGCCGAAGGTGTTTTAGAAGTTATGCCCGACCGTTACGGTTTTTTACGCTCCTCTGACTATAACTACCTAAACTCGCCCGATGATATTTATGTTTCGCAATCGCAGATTAAACTTTTTGGTTTAAAAACCGGCGACACCATCAAAGGCGAAATTCGTCCTCCCAAAGAGGGTGAAAAGTATTTCCCGTTAATTAAAGTCGATTCCATCAATGGCAAATCGCCCGAGGAGGTTCGCGATCGTGTTCCTTTCGACTTTTTAACGCCGCTTTTCCCACAGGAAAAATTCAAACTGACAGGCCATGCCAAAGAGTCGATTTCGACCCGAATCATGGATATGTTTGCACCCATTGGAAAAGGCCAACGCGGGTTAATTGTTTCGCAACCAAAAACCGGTAAAACGGTATTATTAAAAGAGGTTGCCAACGCCATTGCCGCCAACCACCCCGATGTTTACCTTATTATATTGCTTATCGACGAGCGTCCTGAGGAGGTTACCGATATGGCACGAAGCGTGAACGCCGAAGTGATTGCATCAACCTTTGATGAACCGGCCGAAAAACATGTAAAAATTGCCAATCTGGTTCTGGAAAAAGCAAAACGCCTGGTTGAAAGCGGCCATGACGTGGTTATCCTTTTGGACTCCATCACCCGTTTGGCACGTGCTTACAACACGGTATCACCGGCATCGGGCAAAGTACTCTCAGGGGGTGTTGAAGCCAATGCGCTTCAAAAACCTAAAAGATTTTTTGGTGCCGCCCGCCAAATTGAAAACGGTGGCTCACTGACCATTTTAGCCACAGCCCTAACCGATACCGGTTCAAAAATGGATGAGGTTATTTTTGAAGAGTTTAAAGGAACCGGCAATATGGAGCTTCAGCTCGACCGCAAGCTCTCCAACAAACGTATTTATCCTGCTATCGACATTGTTAGCTCAAGTACCCGTCGCGATGACCTGCTGCTTGACAAAGATACACTGCAGCGAATCTGGATATTACGTAATCACCTGGCTGATATGAATCCTGTAGAAGCCATGCAGTTTTTGAAAGACAGAATTAAATTCACTGCCACCAACGAAGAGTTTTTGGCATCGATGAACGGATAGTTCTTTTACCAAATAAAATGATAAACCCCGGGCTT
>CAZKGB010000386.1:0-2782 GCA_964551935.1 uncultured Lentimicrobiaceae bacterium
ATTCACTTTCTGAACCATCCGCTCTTTTTGTTCTTATTTTTTGTGGAAGTTTTAAACAACTTCAGCCGTAAATGTTTTAAATATCCTTAAAAAAAGCACCTTATAAAAACAGAGCAAGTTAAAAATATTACCTTTGCTTCATCTAAATTTAAAATTTTCAAAATATGAAAAAAATTGTTTTGTTCTCAGTGCTGTTTTTATCGGTACTGATTGTTTCGGCGCAAACTGAAAAAAAAGAACCACAGGTGGCAAAAAAACAAAATGGCCCCGAAATTACTTTTAAAACTTTAACCCATAATTACGGTGAGATTTATTATGGTGCTAACGGAAATTACAATTTTGAATTTACCAACACCGGCAACGAGCCATTGATTTTAACCAAACCTCGTTCATCCTGTGGTTGTACCGTTCCTCACTGGCCGAAAGAGCCTATTTTACCCGGCGAAACAAGTGCCATAAAAGTAACCTACAACACACACAAAAACGGTGCTTTTAATAAAACCGTTACTGTTTACTCGAATTCGGTAACGCATAAAACAGTTGTATTACGTATCAAAGGGAAAGTAATTCCCAAACCAAAAGAAGAGTTACCGGCCAAACCAAAATCGTGTGTGGCTCCATCAAATAAGTAATCAATTTTAAAATATTTAATACTGACTGTTAATCGATGTTATGCCATCGGATAATAGTCAGTTTTTTAATGTAAACACCATGCCAAAACTATCAAACAAAGGGCAAATGATGCCCGAATCTCCCATTCGTAAATTGGTACCTTTTGCCGAAGCTGCCAAAACCAGAGGAACCAAGGTATATCACCTTAACATTGGCCAGCCCGATATCGAAACACCTGAAATAGCACTCAATGCGGTAAAAAATTACGAACCGAAAGTAATTGCTTACAGCCACTCGGCCGGAATGCTTTCGTTAAGGCAAAAGCTTTCCGAGTATTACAAAACGGTTAATATTGATGTAACCCCTGACGAAATTATTGTTGGTGCCGGTGCTTCGGAAGCGTTGTTGTTCGCTTTTCAAACAATTATGGATCCTGATGATGAAGTTATCATTCCGGAACCTTTTTATGCCAACTACAACGGCTTTGCAACCAATGCCGGTATCAAAGTAAAACCTATCTTTTCTGATATTGAATCGGGATTTGCCCTGCCTCCCATCGAAGAGTTTGAAAAAAATATTACCGAAAAAACCAAGGCCATTCTGGTTTGTAACCCCAACAATCCCACAGGTTACCTCTATTCGAAAGAGGAGCTGGAAACCTTGCGTGATATTGTAAAAAAACACGACCTTTTTCTGATTGCGGATGAGGTGTATCGTGAGTTTGTGTACGATAACCACACTCATTTTACAGCCATGCATCTCAAAGGTATCGAAAACAATGTAATTTTAATTGATTCGGTTTCTAAACGTTACAGTGCCTGCGGAGTACGTATCGGCTGGATGATTTCAAAAAACAAGGAGGTGATGGCCACGGCGCTAAAATTTGCTCAGGCACGCCTTAGCCCGCCAACTTTCGGACAGGTTGCCGCCGAAGCAGCCGTAGATACTCCTGACGAATATTTTGAAGCCGTGATGAAAGAGTACGTGGCTCGCCGTGATGCCGTGGTTGAGGGAATCAACAACATTGAGGGAGCTTATTGTCCCAACCCGGCAGGTGCCTTTTACGTGGTTGCCCGTCTGCCCATTGATGACTCCGATAAATTCTGCCAATGGTTACTGGAAGATTTTTCGTTTGAAAATCAAACGGTGATGCTGGCACCGGCAACAGGCTTTTATTCAACACCCGGAAAAGGAACAGACGAAGTACGCATCAGTTATGTGCTGAATGTGGATGATTTAAAAAACTCGGTAAAAGTATTGGCAGAAGCTCTGAAAGTTTACCCCGGAAGAAAATAAACGGTTGTAGTTTAATATTTCCATTATCTTTGAAAACTCAAATTTTTAATCAAACAATTATTTTTTATGAACAAATTGAAATTCTTATCTGTTATTATTTTCGGTGCCTTACTGGTTACCTTTTCGTCGTGTGATAAAGTTACCGACCTTGCCGATGTTACATTTGATGCATCACTCAGCTCCGATATCACTGCCACATCAGCGGGCGAAACAAGAGCTGACAGCTATGCTTTTGAAGGTTCGGCTGTTATCGACCCAACCTCCGATGCAAACATTAATAAATATTGGGACAACCTTAAAGCCTGGAGTATTCAGAAAGTTACTTTGAAAGTTAAAACCATTTCACAAGATGCTACCATGGAAGAAGGCAATTTAGTGGTTACGGACAACAACACCCAGGACACACTGTTTATAGCTAACGCAACAGGGTTCCCATTAACGGCAGGAACTACTATTTTGGAAGTTACCAGTGGTGATTGGGCAGGTACCGAAGCTGCATTAATGGCACAGCATTCGCTTTTTGTAGCCATTGACGGCACTTTGGATCAACCCGGCGTTGAAGTTACTTTTGAAGTTGTAGTTGATTCGAAAGTTACCGCTTCACCCATAAAGTAAACTGCTTTATTAAAGATGTTATAAAATCAACCCAAAGATTTAGAAGATCATTCGTTCTTCATCCGTTGGTTGAAACAAATATTAAAAAAACCACAGCCATTTTTTTGACTGTGGTTTTTTTATGCTTATTGAATCACAAGCTTACCAATACGGTTTCCTCCGGAGGAGTACACCTTTATAATGTAGGTACCGCTTTTCAGCAATGATACATCAAGTTTGCAAGAGCCTGTAATATTAAGCCCCCTCCTTTCAATTACCT
>CAZKGB010000387.1:0-2780 GCA_964551935.1 uncultured Lentimicrobiaceae bacterium
TTGTAAATATACCAGTAACTTTAAGTCAATTTTTCACTATATCAGGAATTTACCTTTTCAAATGAAAAAGTAAAACAAAACTATTCTAATAAACTAAAAGCTACTTTTTATGAGAGCAGGTGCTAATTCCAAAAGGGGCATAAAGGCCACAAAAGCCAATAAAGCTGGTTAGCAATAACACAGCGGCCAATACCAGAAATACTATTCCAAGCGTACCTGTAACCACGTTGGCAAAATAGAGGATGGCCAAAATTAGGGCTAAAATAATCCGTACTGCTTTGTCGGTTGATCCTACATTCTTTTTCATGTTGTATATTTTTGATGATTAATTACGGGACAAAAATAGTGCGGGTAAATCTCCTGTGCAGTGACAAAAGTCACAATCCCAATACTTTTATTGAGTTCCCTTCCCGTTTTATTAATCCTTCGGTTTCAAGTTTTTTCATGACGCGGCTGATAACTTCGCGTGCGGTACCGAGCTCAGAAGCAATTTGCTTGTGCGAGATTTTAATAACGCGTTTGTTATGAAGCTTTACTTTTTCTGTAAGATAACTGTATAGTCGTTGATCCATTTTATTAAACAATACCAAATGTATGGTGTCCATTAAATCGTGGTATCTTACATTATATTGGCTATAGAGCAAAGCATTTAGCTCAGGATATTTTTTAACCCACAACTTTAATTTATCAACAGGAATTAACAGGACACGGGTCTTTTCTTCGGTAACGGCATAAATTTGACTTTTTTCATCATTTATTGCTGCCGCAAACGACATGATACAGGTTTCGCCGGGTGTAATATAATAAAGCAGCAACTCTTTATCCTGATATTTTGTAAATACTTTAATAAGCCCGCTCATCACAAAGGGCAATACCTTAACATAGTATCCTGCTTTAACCAATTCTGCTTCAGGAGGAAACTGTTTTTCAATGGCATGAATTACCATCTCTTTTATCAGCTCTTTGCTGCTGAAAGAAAATATTTTTGCAATCTGCTCTTTAATATCCATTAAATCTATCTTTTTTCGAGGTGCCTGATTATTGGTAAAATTACAAATAAATTTTACTATGGATATCTAAATAGCTGTTTTGAAAATGGCTAATGAAAAAAACTATCCAAAAGTTAAAGTAAGAGCCAGCAAAAACCCTGTAGTTTTGTTTACATTTCGGCCATAAATATCAAAAGGAAAAGTTAGTACGATAATGTAGTTTTTACCCTCTATGGTTGCTCCCGGATAAACAACCAACCTTGTTTGGTTTAATTTGTTTGTCAGATGACTGTGTTCGTATCCGACAGCACCAATTAATTGGAGCTGACGATTAAATAAATAATATCCTGCATCAGCACTAAAATATAGTGAACCACTTTTTGTACTGGTCGGCTCCTTTAAAAAATGGTCGTATTCCAGATTTACATCCAGCGAAAAGCTTTCTCCTTTTTGATAAGAAAATACACCTCCAAATCCTGCCTGTGTAGTATTGTCTTCCGTTTTTATCCCTCTGTTAAACGAGCCTTCTCCCATGGGAATATTTAAGCCTCCAATCAATGCCAATCCTATGTTATTTCTCTGCATCAACACGTATCTGGCGCCAAAAGAACCTGTTTTCATATCAAGCGGAATAGATACCCCCACTTCCAGTTTATCAAAAAGACCATAGGTAAACCGCATGCCCACTCCTGAATAACGGTTGATACTGTCAGATGTTAGAAAACTGTTTTGTAGTTTACTGTCGTTGTTCCAGTTGCGCCTACTTTGCCCATAGTAGAATGCGGGCTCAAATTCAATGTGATGATGATCCACTACATCTACACAGTAAGAGCGCAGTTTGGAACCCGATATCCCCCCAATTTGGCCAAATAGTTGGGCGGAAAGAAAAATGACTAAAATTAATGATACCAGTTTTTTCATTTGCTAAATTTTTAACAAATGAAACCAAAGTTTAAATATAACCGAATCCCTAAAGATAGGTATTTTGAAAAATTTACTTTTTTATACAATAAGCATCTACCGCTTTTTTCCCGTCAGGTGATCCCATGGAGGCTGCTTTTTTCCAGTCCTTACAGGCTTTGTCCGTTTTTTTTAAGTAAAAATAGGCAAGCCCTCTGTTTACATAAACCTTTTCGGTGACAAAGCCCAACTTAATGGCTTTGGTTAAATCCTCGGCTGCTTTATCGTACTGATTGTTCATTCCCACAATAGTTCCCCTGTTGTAATAAGCCATCCCGTAGTTAGGGGCTACTTTGAGGGTTTTATTGTAATACTCCAATGCTTTGGGATAATTTTTCTCGGCAAAGTAAATCATGCCAATAGAAATTAGCGAGGCGGAGTCATTGGGGTCGTACTTTACAGCATCTTCATAATATGACTTGGCCAAATGATTGTCACCCTGCATTTGATAAATTTTGCCGAGGTTGTAATAAACTTTAGCATTGTCGGGATACACTGCAGCCGATTCTCGAAAAGAGGCAATAGCTTTGTCGTAAAGTTTTTCGTTATAATGCTTAACACCTTCTTTAAAAAGGTTGTAGGCACGTTTTTTTTTGTTGGCAGCCAGCACTTCCTCTTTGGTGTGTTCCTTTGAATTTTTAATTGAAAGGGATTTTGCTTTCGGATTGGGTGCCGCCGGTTCACGACCCTCTCCGGGGGGGGGTAGTTTTACCTGTGCCATGACAACAGTTGAAAGCAAAATAATTACAACAAGCGATAATACTTTTTTCATCGATATGGAATTTCAAACAGTTATTTTGGCGACAAAGTTATGATAAGATTTGTACTAAT
>CAZKGB010000388.1:0-2751 GCA_964551935.1 uncultured Lentimicrobiaceae bacterium
ATTCAACAGGCCAATAGGTTTCGCCGGCATCGGTTGTTCGCAATATTTGCTTTTGGCCAATAACCACAGTCACCTCCGGTGAAAGAACAGCAAAAAGACCCCTAACAACCTTTATATTAGACTTCTATCTATTTATTACCGATGTTATCCGAACCTTTTATTCAGGTAAATTTATTAAAACATTACTCCTTAACAAACTTGCCATTTTCCTCACCGCTTTCCGTAACGGCTTTAACAAACCAGACTCCCGCCGGCAGATTTTCAACATTTAAATTATACCGTTTTGTTTTGGGATTTACCGTAATAACTGCTCTGCCCCCAACATCGAAAACGACAAGCTTTGACATTATTCCGGATGCACTGACCGACAATATGTTGCCTGCAGGATTAGGCCAAACGGTTAAACCTTCCAACCCATCTGAATGCAATTGATTTACCCCCACAACCCCTGCATTTTTAACAATTTCCTTTTCGGCATAAACAAAAAGATCGCTGCCGTTAGTTGCCAAACCGCTTAAATCCATAAAACCGTTTAAAAGGCAGGTGGTGTCCAAACTCCAGTGATCGCCGCCGTCCTCTGTTTTATATAATCCATAAAGAGAGCACAAAGCATAACCTTTTGCAGACGTTAAAAACATAATATCCAAAACAGGATGACCTCCGTTACCAAGCAGCTGATCGATAGTGTGCCAGGTTTCACCCTCATCGGTTGATTTGTATATAAGCCCTTTGCTGCATGCCGCCCATAGAGTTCCGTCGTTTGAACGGGCTATTTTATAAACCGATGTATAATTTTCAATATTTACAGTTGAGGTAATATTTCCATCCGTTATTTTAACAATTCCTCCATTTTCAAGCGTTATATTGTTAGGATCAAATGTTGCAAAACCCGTGTGTTCGTCCACAAAAAACAGTGTCCTCCATTCATGATTAGCCGGTTCAAGGGTAACAAGTTTATCCCATGTTTCACCGGCATCGCTGGTTTTATAAAGAGAGCCGTCCATTTGAAGCACCCAGCCTGTAGTGTTATTTATAAAGAAAAAATCGGAATACTGACCATCGCCTTCAGAAAAGACCTTCTGCCATGTATCGCCGCCATCGATGGTTTTAAACAGCCCTGCTTCATTGTTCAACACGTAACCTGTAGTTAAATCGGAAAACCATATTCTAAAATTGTATTGTAACGAGTCGGGCAATGTTTCATCTGATACCCATGTATTTCCTCCGTCATGGGTTTTAAACAAAAAGGGGCCGTACCCCGAGCCAAATCCGTTATCTTTATCAACAAACATCAAATCCCACACTTCACCCGTAATGTTTTTTGATTTCATCATCCAGTCACCATCACCTTTTTTCGTCAGAATATGACTACCGGTTCCAACTGCATAGAAAACACCTTCTTTTCCATCCAAAACATTTATAAAAAGCGGATCATAAGGATGAGCCCACATACCGGAAATATAGGCTGAATATTCTTCATTCCAGTATTCACCTCCTTCCTCTGTTGAAAAAACTTTAGAATAGATAAAGTCATCATTGGCAAAGTGCATAAGCAAGAAAAACTCTGTGGAAGAGGTTGCTGCCAACGATAAATATCGCTCGGCTTTTTGACCGGGTAAATCAACTTCATACCAACTATCACCCGCATCGTACGAAGTATATAATTTTTCATTATCGGCATACCAAACAGCTGCCTGGTCATAAGATTCAAGAAGTAATATCCGGCTGTTAACAACCGCAATAGTATCCCAGTGGTTGCCTCCGTCTGTTGTTCGTAATAATGTATTGCCAACATCACCGATTCCGGCATTTACAGTTAACGGAATGGCAAAACCGATGTTATCATTAACAAAAAGAAATTTTGAAAACGAAAAATCCGGTCCGTTTGCAACGGTATCCCAATGATCGCCGGCATCAGAAGTAGCCAACAGCAGTCCGTTTGATTCCGAAACCCATGCTTTCTGTTCGCTTAGTGCATAAAAGGAGCTGTTTTCCACCTCATCGGCACTTTTCACTTCGTTCCATTCAACGCCCCCGTCCGTACTTCTGAAAACCTGACCATTTTTGGTTAACAGCCAAGCAACCTCCGGGTTATCGATGGAACAAACTGAAGCGAAATTGCCTGAATGATTCAATTCAACAGGCCAATAGGTTTCGCCGGCATCGGTTGTTCGCAATATTTGCTTTTGACCAACAACAACAGCCACATCCGGTGAAAGAACAGCTACATCAATAAAATCGGTGGGTGAGGGTTTGGGCATCTGCATTTCCCATTGTGAAAATGACACGTTTGAAAGCAAAACAAAAATCGGTAAAAGGAAGATTAATTTTTTCATGATTGTACAAATAAAAGTAACTATTTAGAAAAACAAGTTATAAAAGTAGCCATAAATAACAGGTTAGCAAAATAAAAATTAATCTTTTATATTAATCATCAACATGGCGCTACTATTTATAAATTCTTTAAAACCAACCGGTATAATAATAGGAGTAAGAATAGTAAACCGAATAAAAGCACTACTTATTTCATCCAATACAAGAATTTTCTTTCTGAAGAAGGTTAAACCTGCCTAAAGACCACTAATAAATTCAACCAAATCCCGCTCGGGCGACAAGCCAAGTTTCTTACGGAGTTTGTAGCGCGCGGTTTTTACACTATCGGGCTCAATGTTCAGTACGGCAGAGGCCTCTTTTATGTTCATCTTCATTCTCAAAAGGGCCGCCAAGCGCAAATCGTATTGTGTCAAATCG
>CAZKGB010000389.1:0-2734 GCA_964551935.1 uncultured Lentimicrobiaceae bacterium
TCCGGCGGGTGGAGCGTATTGAGCACCGGCGTTAAATGCCAGCATTACAAACAGTAGCAGAGTTGATATTGTTTTCATCAGGATAAAAAGAGAGTATAAGGTTTCAACTCACGGCACTGATGCCATGAGTTGAAACCCAACTTTTTTTGTTACTTTTTTACAATTTTGGAGGTAAAAGATTTGTGTTCGTCCATCACGGTAACAAAATATAAACCGGCATTCAAATTCGACATATCCAAGACAACTTTTTCCCGTCCATAAAGATATTTTGAAGCCACAACCCTGCCCATGATATCACTTACAATAATTTGGTTAATAGCAATCCGGTTCTGATTGGCAACGGTCAGTTCATCTCTCACGGGATTCGGATAGAATCTGAAGGTATTAGCAGCAAAAATTTCTCCAACGCTTTCAAAATCCCTGTAATCTATAGCGATGGCTTCGGCGGAGATACCTGCGTCAAAACTACCGGCAACCTCCCCATCCATATTGTAAATAGTTCCTTCGCCTACCGAAGCATAGTCGGTAGTGGTAATATAAAACAGGCTGTGAATGGAATCGTACGCGGCACCGGTGATAGCCATAGCAGGTGCAGCCACGATAGAGGTATCGGTTACCGTGAGGTCATCAACATTTATCGAACCTACGCCCCCGTTTACCAAAGCATACAAGGTAGCATTACTTTGGGTAAAACCAACTCCTTTACCCAACACCACATCTACCTGAACGTTGATTATCGACATATCAGCAAGGTTGATCTTTGTAAGGTATCCGCTGTTGCCACCCCAGGGAGTTTTGTTAACGGTAACCAGATAATGAGTATCGTTTGCCGTATAAACGTAAACATTATTGATGCCTGCACCTTCCGTACCCAGGTCAATCTCTTCCAAAAAGCTGTTAGTCGTTAAATCGATTACTGCCAGTTTGCCCGTGGTGGCAGCCCATCCTCCGGGAACAGCCACATAAGCCCTGTTGTTATCAATGGCAATGCCGGCTGCTTCATCCGAAACATCCGAAATGACAGCAAGCTCCGACAGATCGGCACGGTTGTATATTTTAACAAAGCCGGCTGTATTGGGATACCAAAAAGTGGCGATCAGCTTCTCGCCGGCAACGGCAAGCTGATTAACTCCGGCAGCAGCGGTGGCCGCTACTCTTTGATAACTGTCGATATCGAAAGCTACAATAGAATCCTGTGCTGCCACATAAAGAAAATGGTTGTAAACCACGGCACTTTGAACCGATTGGGTAAACACGGTTCCAAACTCGGTAGTTATTGAATCGTTGGGTTTGTACGATGCTGCAGTTACATAATCATCGGGATTGGAAAAGGCTCCACCCGAAACAACCAGCACCTGATTTACATCGATGATACTGCGATTTTGTGCAAACATCATCTGCACGCTTGCTAACAGCATGATAACTGTCAGGAAAAGGTAATTTTTTTTCATACGAAAAAGTTTTAAGGTTAAGTAAAAAAATTAAAAACCTCAAAACTCACAGGAAAAATTGATGGAAGTTAAACGATTTGATTCCACCAAGCTTTTATCCCGAAAGCTTTGAATGACAAACTGTAAAGGCAGGTCTTCTGACTTACTCGCTTCCGGAGGCCTTCCCATCACGCTGTTAACGCGACAGTGGCATAAGGTTTCCAAAAGCATTCAATGAGCTTACAGCAGCGGGAACTGTACGGGATTTACACCCGATTCCCTGTTAGGCCCCAAAGGGCACCTTTACGAAAGCAAAGGTAGCATAAAAACAAAAGAGGTGGAATGCCGTGGGTGAAATTTATTAACAGGATATCATTTTTAGAGTAAGAAACTGTTTTAAACTAACAGCCGGAGGAAGCGACCATTTATTGGTTTAAAAACTTAAATGAATCAAACACCGACAAGAGGACTTCTGTTTTTTCCTGCCGGCGGTCAACCGGAACAGTAGTTGACATAATACAGCCCTTATTTTTGTTGATAAAATAAAACACGGTAATCGACTCGGCTTCTCCATTGATGTATCCGTAGTAAATACCCATTTTACCTTTAACACGGTTGGCGGAAGAGTAATCTTTCAGAATGGAGCAGTCGAAACCCGGCGGCAGTTCATGTTTTTCAAAACCATCAACCAAATCGAAAATATGAAAACCATCTTCTAAAGGAAACATCTCAACCTCCATATATATTTGGCTGTCGAAACTCTTAAACCGAAAAATAACCGTATCGCCCACCACCAACCGGGTACTTTGCCATTGCCTTGGAATATCAATCGAAAATCCATACTGCTGCCCGATGGTGTTTTGTCCGATTCCCCGGTTAAAGCATAATAAAATAAATGTCAATAAAAATATTTTTCCGGAGTTAGTTGTAGTCATACAATAAAGTTTTATCCAAAAATAAACGCTCAAAAACCCAATAGCAAACTTGCCTTACAAAGTGTAGCTGTTTATTTATTATTTGCTTAAGGCTATTTATTATTGAACCCGTTTAAGGTTGTATTTCTACGTTTAAGTAATTTACTCGATGAAATTACTTTAAGCTTAAACAAACCCAAAATATCTTACTTGTTATTATTTTAACTATTTTTATCATAAATTGTAGAAGAACGACAAGTTCGGGTTCTTAAGCAAAATCAATTGGTAAGATTTAATGGCAAGCAAATCGAAGATTATTCTAATACTTATTCTGGTTATTGTTTTGGCTAAACCAGGGCTGACTCAACGGCGGCCTTTGCTCTTTACCAA
>CAZKGB010000390.1:0-2730 GCA_964551935.1 uncultured Lentimicrobiaceae bacterium
ACCTACTCTTAAAGAAAATTATAAAGAGGGAAAACTCAATGGAATGAAAACGGTTTATTACGCCCGTGGACAAAAACAGGAAGAGAGTTACTACACCAACGGCGTTAAAGACGGAACGGCAAAATGGTATACCGACAAAGGAAAAGTTATTGCCATTTACGAATACAAAAACGGCATCTTTGAAGGTTCGCAACAATATTTTTACACCAACGGACAATTAAAAGCCATTAAGTTATTTAGTAATAACCTGGCCGAGGGGCCTTATAAAGAGTACTATGAAGATGGCAAGCTAAAACTTCAGGGGCAGTTTAAAAATGATTTAAAAACAGGCAAGTGGATAGAATACGATAAAGAGGGGAAGATTGTAAAAACTACCCGTTACAAAAAAGGAGTTGCTAAATAATGCGTAAAATTCGTAACCCCTATAAAGGGATGGATGGCTACAATTGCTTTGGCTGCTCGCCGGAAAACGAGCATGGCTTGCAAATGCAGTTTTACGAGGAAGATGATTTTCTTTATTCCGACTGGGAACCACGAGGTTTTTTACAAGGTTACCACAATGTGCTTCATGGCGGCATTCAGGCAACATTAATTGACGAAATCGGGAGCTGGCTGGTGATGATAAAGTTAAAATCTGCGGGAGTTACTTCCGAACTGCTGGTTCGTTATTTAAAACCTGTTCGTATTGCCAAAAAAGGAACTATCAAATTAAAGGCTTCGTTAACCTCTTTTGAAAATAACCTCGCCACGGTCCATGTCGAGCTGTTTAATGACGAGGGTGTTAAATGCGCTGAAGGTGACCCAACCTATTTCGTGTATCCTCCGGAAATAGCAAAAAGAAGGCTTTTCTTTCCCGAGTATAACGCGTTCTTTGAGAAAGAATAACATGCATCTAAAATTAATAATTAAAGCTGACACAATGAAAAACATACTAATAATATGCCTGACACTTCTATCGATGGGTGTAATGGCACAAAACAATTACAAGCGGTACGAAATTAAATCGGCCAAGGTTGAATACAAAACGGTATCCCCGCAGGGAAACGGAACCAAAACCCTTTTGTTTGATAACTACGGAACACGCGAGCGGGTTCACGAAAAAATCTATAACGGAAACCAACTGGTGGTTGATAAGTTAACCTTGCTGGATGGCGAAAAAGCCTTCAGTGTCGATCTTTTAACGAACAGGGCAACCGACATCTCAGCATCTATTAAAATGGCCAAAGAGATGACCGGAAACGATATGAGCGCAGCCGGTAAAGAGATACTTGAATCAATGGGCGGTAAAATGGCAGGACACAAAACCATGTTGGGAAAAACCTGTGAAGTATGGCAGGTCAATACCATGGGCAACACCACGCTGTTGGTTTACAAAAGCATACCTTTATCCACGCAGGTAAAGGTGATGGGCTTTACTACCTCCGAAGAGGCTACCGCTTTTAAAGAGGGAGTTACTACTTCGGAAAGTGATTTCAACCTCCCTCAGGGCGTTACGTTATCACAAACAAATTACAATAACGATATGGGAGGCATGATGGAGGAATACGGCAGTGGAATGACCGACCAGGACAAAAATAGCCTGGAGAAGATGCAAAAAATGACGTACGAAGAGTTTAAAGCCTTTGTACTGAAAAACGACCCCAACGCCAATGAGGATGAGATTAAATTGATCTATAATATGATGAAAGCTGCCGCCGGAAACAAAAACAAATAAAACGATGAACGCACACGATATCGATTACAAAATTTATGGCGACGACATGCAGTTCGTCGAAGTGGAACTGGATCCGATGGAAACCGTAATGGCCGAACCGGGTGCCATGATGATGATGGACGATACCATCGAAATGAATACCATTTTTGGTGATGGCTCACAACAACACGACGGGTTGATGGGTAAACTCTTCTCGGCAGGAAAACGGGTACTAACAGGCGAAAGTCTGTTTATGACCGCTTTTACCAATGTTGGAAACACAAAAAAGCATGTGGCTTTTTCGGCTCCTTTCCCAGGTAAAATTATTCCGGTTGACCTGACCCGTTTCCAGGGCAGGCTGATCTGTCAGAAAGATGCCTTTTTATGCGCCGCCAAAGGGGTCTCCATCGGAATTGAATTTACCAAAAAAATCGGAGTGGGGTTCTTTGGAGGCGAAGGCTTTATTTTACAGAAATTGGAAGGCGACGGAATGGCATTCATCCATGCCGGGGGCACGCTCTATCAGCGCAACCTCAGTGCCGGCGAATCTTTTAAAGTCGATACCGGCAGTTTAGTAGCCTTTACCACTGATATTGATTACGATATTCAATTTGTTGGCGGCATCAAAAACAGCCTCTTTGGCGGCGAAGGGATTTTTTACGCCCGCATGCAAGGACCCGGAACCGTTTGGGTACAATCGTTGCCCTTTAGCAGATTGGCCGACAGAGTAGTGGCTTCAGCACCCCGTGCAGGTGGAAAACGCCGGGGCGAAGGAAGTATCCTGGGTGGCTTAGGCGATTTGCTGGATGGCGATAACAGATTTTAACGCTATCAATAGCACACCTCTGTCGGATAGTATTGGATTGCATCACAGTTTAAAGAGAATCACCCTGTAATCTGCCACTGTTCAAACAACACTGTTATACAGATAAATCCAAAAATAAAACAAGGGTTCCCGGCGGCACCCTAAATTAAAAATGAACATCCTTTGAATTAAAATATATTTCAATGAGTAAAAGAAACTGGAAATCGTTACA
>CAZKGB010000391.1:0-2723 GCA_964551935.1 uncultured Lentimicrobiaceae bacterium
AAACATCTGACATACCTTTAAAACTTAAAACCCTTCAAACATTCCGCAAAAAAAAAGGCTTCCCCGTTTCCCGAAGAAGCCCTTTATGCTAATGGTAGCATTTGGATTAAGCACCCAAAACCTCCGCCATTTTTTTACCCAAATCGGCAGGTGAATCCACCACGTGGATGCCACAGTCGCGAAGAATCTCCTTTTTAGCTTCAGCGGTATCGGCTTTGCCACCAATAATAGCACCGGCGTGTCCCATGGTACGACCTTTAGGAGCTGTGGCACCGGCTATAAAGCTAACAACAGGTTTGGTTCCATGTTCTTTATACCAATGCGCAGCATCGGCTTCCATGTTGCCACCAATTTCACCAATCATAACAACACCTTCCGTTTCAGGATCGTTCATAAACAATTCCAAAGCATCACGGGTAGAGGTTCCTATAATCGGGTCACCACCAATACCAATGGCAGTAGTCTGCCCCAGTCCGATACGGGTTAACTGGTCAACAGCTTCATAAGTTAAGGTACCTGAACGGGAAACAATACCCACGCGACCTTTTTTATGGATAAAACCGGGCATAATGCCCACCTTGGCTTCATCAGAAGTGATTACTCCGGGACAGTTTGGCCCAACCAATCTTGAATCTTTATCTTTAAGATACTCTTTTACTGTAACCATATCTTCGGTAGGAATACCTTCGGTGATACAGATTATCACTTTGATACCGGCTTCGGCAGCTTCCATAATAGCATCAGCAGCAAACGGAGGGGGTACAAAAATTACCGATGTATCAGCGCCTGCTTTATCAACAGCCTCTTTAACGGTATTAAAAACAGGTTTTCCAAGGTGCTCCTGACCGCCTTTTCCGGGGGTAACACCACCAACAACGTTGGTACCATAATCAATCATCTGAGAAGCGTGAAATGTTCCTTCGCCTCCGGTAAATCCCTGAACGATGACTTTTGAATCTTTATTAACTAAAACACTCATTTGTATATCTGTTTTCGATGTTTACTAAAATAGTGGCCAAAGGTAATACGATTTATATAAAATGTAAAAATTAAATGTGTAATTTTGTTATTTACAAATCATTTTAAATTAGTGTATGACTTCACTCAATAACAAGCTATTAGGCAAAGATACCATTTGTGCGGCGGCCACTCCCCCGGGTTCGGGTGCCATTGCCATTGTACGAATGAGTGGCAGAGAGAGCCTTCCGGTTTTATGGAAAGTGTTTCAACCCCTCAATAAAAAGGTATCGAAAGAGAACATTGAAAGCCACAAGCTCTATTTTGGAAGCATCATGGATGGCGACCATGAAATTGACGAAGTACTGGTGTCGTGGTTCAAGGCACCCCACTCGTACACCGGTGAAGATTCGGTTGAGATATCATGTCACGGTTCTGTTTATATCCAACAGAAAATAATTGAGCTTTTGGTAAGTCATGGCATAAGAATGGCGGAAGCCGGTGAATTTACCAAACGTGCTTTTCTGAACGGAAAAATGGATTTGTCGCAAGCAGAGGCCGTAGCAGACCTGATAGCCTCCCAATCGAAAATGATGCACAAAGTGGCACTAAACCAAATGAGAGGCGGGTTTTCAGAAAAAATAGCACAGCTACGGCAAAAGCTTCTCGAATTTGCTTCGCTTATCGAATTGGAACTTGATTTCAGCGAAGAAGATGTTGAATTTGCCAACCGACAGGAGTTGTATCTTTTATTGAATGATCTGAAAAATGAACTTTCGCATCTTATCTCCTCCTTTCAATATGGAAATGTAATTAAACACGGTATCCCGGTGGCCATCATCGGAAAACCCAATACCGGAAAATCAACCCTGCTAAATGCCCTGCTAAATGAAGAAAAAGCCATTGTTTCAGACATCCCGGGCACTACACGCGATGCCATTGAAGACACCATCGTTATTGATGGTTACACCTTCCGGTTTATCGACACCGCCGGATTGCGTAAATCGGATGACAAGGTGGAGAACATCGGCATCGAACGCACCTACGACAAAATAAACCAGGCCACTTTGATACTGTATGTTTGCGACATCAGTTTGATTGACGAGTCATCGGTGGACGAAATGCTGGAGGAATTCAAAACCTACATTGAAGATGATGAAAAGCACTTTATCTTGGTTGGCAATAAAATCGACCGTCTGGAAGAAATTCCACCCCATTTAAAAGATTTGCTTGCTTTGGAAACTGTTTTTGTATCGGCCAAGCGAAAGGAAAATATTCATCTGTTAGCAGAAACCCTGGTCGATAAGGTAAAAAACAATAATCTTCAAGACGACATTATTGTTACCAACACACGGCACCTTGAAGCGTTATCGGCCGCTTTGGATTCAATTATTCAGGTTGAAACCGGGCTGCAAAACGACCTGCCCGGCGACCTGGTAGCCATCGACCTTCGACAGGCTTTGCATTTTCTTGGCACCGTTACCGGTGAAATTACTACCAATGAGATATTGGGTTCTATTTTCTCGAAATTTTGTATTGGAAAGTAATTCTGCCGTACATTGTTAGCACATCCATATTGACCATTCTTTTAAAACATATCATCTGTTTAAATTCATAATAGTCAAAACACCCGTTCTGGCTCACGGTTTGCAACCGTGAGCAACCCATATCCTGTAACGGATTATTTACTGTTTTTGTACAAAACAGTAACCACTCTTCCGGAGTGAAACAACCAACCTGTCAGGTTGCCTTCCGCAAAGCTGCGC
>CAZKGB010000392.1:0-2712 GCA_964551935.1 uncultured Lentimicrobiaceae bacterium
AAAATAATCCCGGGTTTTTAAATTTTCAATAAGTATACAATTTACACTAAAGTAATACGCGTTCCGCCGTTGTCAACCCCCAGCAAGTTGGTTTCTGTAATGATGGCATCCCGGCCGGTGTGCTCAACAAACTTAACAGCAGCTTTTATTTTGGGAGCCATGCTTCCCTCGCCAAATTGTCCCTCTTTAAGATAACGCTTGGCATCGGCAATTTTAATTCTGTCAAGCGCTTTCTCCTGAGGCGTATTAAAGTTTAAGAAAACCTTGGGGATATCTGTTAAAATAAAAAACTTATAGGCACGAATCTGTGATGCCAGCAATGATGAAGCCAAATCCTTATCAATTACGGCATCAATGCCCTGCAATTTATTCTCTTCTTTATAGAAACAGGGAATTCCACCACCTCCCACTGCAATAACAATATGGCCTTCACGGGCAATTTTTTCAATCGTTTTTTGGTTGTAAATCATCATAGGCTTGGGAGATGCAACCACTTTACGCCATCCTCTTCCTCTGGCATCCTCTTTATAAATGGCATCAGAATCTTTAGCCAGTGCTTCGGCCTCTTCTTTAGTGTAGTAAGGGCCTATGGGTTTGGTTGGGTTTTTAAATGCTTTATCATCTTTATTTACCAGCACCTGGGTGATAATACTTATGATATCCCGTTCCATATCCTCTTTCATCAGCACGTTACGCAGTTGTTGTTCGAGCATATAACCAATAAAACCCTGCGAATAAGCAACACTAATATCCAGAGGCATATCGGGAACACCAAACATTTTATATCCTGCTGTATTGGCAAGCAAAATATTACCAACCTGCGGGCCGTTACCATGGGTAAGTACCAGGTTATAATCACGCTTCATCAGTTTAAGCAGATTTTCACTGGCTTTATAGGCATTTTCCTCCTGTTCGTCGATGGTTCCTTTTTGCCCGGCACGTAACAGTGCATTGCCTCCAAAAGCAACAACAGCTAATTTCTTCATATCTATATCGTTTTAAAAAAAGAGAGCAAAGCTACAATTTTTCTCCGTACAAACGATTTATAAAATAAACTCAGTAAATCCCGTAAAGTATCACCTCGAAATCATCAATATTATAACGGGTCAGCATTTTGTTCCAACAATAAACCTTTACTTTATCTCCCTCATTAAGGGTAGGTAAAACAATTCCAATGTGCGATTTTCTCCAGCGATGAACCACCTTGTCGGGAAGCCGTTTCATTCGAAAGGCTTTGTAAAATTGCAACCTGTTCAAACTATCTCTGATATCCACTACGTAAAGCGCCTGACGGGATGCATTGACAGCAGGCTCATAATAATACAAACTGAGCTGTAAATAGAGTTTGCGCATTGAACTTAAGCTATCGGCCACAAAAGCAAAGGATGGACTATAGGGAACATTTTCGTTGAACAGGAAACTCTTTGGTGAGGATCTGAAGAGAATCGTATCAGCACTTATAGATTTCGACCAACCCGTAGTTTTTACATCGAACGAGTTAACCGATTTCAGCAGTGGCTCACAAGTAAGATGGCCGTAAAAACTTTCATCGCCCGAGCCTACAACATTTCTGTATTTGCCGGAGGTCCGGAGAAAAACATAGCGGTATGCCTCCCCTGTCATCGAATCAACATCAATAATCCCTTTTGAATACTGGTAGGTTTGCACAACATTAAGCATGGAAAATACCACTACAACCGCCAGCACCACACGTTTATAAAAGAGTTTTTGCTTGTCTATCCAGCGGGCCGCCATCAGGGCAAACAAACCGTAGTATTCCACCATGGGACGCATCCCGAACCCATCACCGTAATACCAGTTCCACCACGAAGAAAAAACATAAACCAGAATCGTTAAAAAGATAAGAAAGCTCCAAAACAGATGTTTCGATTTCTTCCATAAAGCTACCATAGCGGGAATAAGCAACAGCATGGCCGGGGTATAAACAAACCATCCCTTTTTAAAGCCAAATAAAAAAGCCGCCGGATGCGGATGTAAAAAATTGAACCCCTCCCCTTTGTAACCATAAACAATGGGATTACCCGTTTGTAAATAGTTGATTAGCAATTGTGGTAAAATCCCTGACAAAAACATTAAAACAACGAGCAAACCGGTTTTGAGTGATCCAAACAGACGAACAACGCTCTTTTTTAAATCCTCAGGGTTATCGGCCAATACCGGAACAGCAAATATCACCAATCCGTTTACAGGCCTGATAAGAACCACACATCCCAAAATAAATGCACTTAACAGGGCATATTTTCTATCAGGAAAGAGTAGTGTTAAACGGGCAAAGTACAAAAACGATGTTATAACCGCAAAGGAATAAACATGCGAAAAAGCCACATCCACAAAAGCATAATGAAACAGATTGGTGGCCAGCAACAATCCCAAAACGGTTGCAACGATTATCGACTCTGAAATTTTATAACTTTTCAGCAACTTCCTTAAAAAGAAGATGCCAACCCACAGCCACCACAAAGCCGCCAACGCCACAGCGTAATGAAAAAGGATTGAGTACCCGTCGGCAGGCAGCCCTACCAGGGGCGACACAACCTGCGCAACCAGATAAAAAGGCAATATCATCAAAGCCGTTCCAACCGTAAACTTGTTAATGTATATTCCATGAATTTCATGAAAATTATGGCCCAGGTACTCCAGCGGCCGGCTGGCTTTTTCATACTCGAAAACCTGTTTAAAATCAACCGTTTT
>CAZKGB010000393.1:0-2709 GCA_964551935.1 uncultured Lentimicrobiaceae bacterium
AGCTGGTGATAAAGTTGCTCTGGAGATGCTGACCAAAGCCAACTTACGATTTGTTGTTTCTGTTGCCAAGCAATATCAAAATCAGGGCCTAAGCCTTCCCGACCTTATTAACGAAGGCAATCTCGGCTTAATAAAAGCCGCTCAGCGATTTGACGAAACCCGCGGGTTCAAATTTATATCTTACGCCGTTTGGTGGATTCGACAGTCGATTTTACAGGCACTGGCCGAGCAAAGCCGTATTGTGCGGTTGCCGTTGAATCAGGTAGGATCATTAAACAAAATCAAAAAAGCCACCTCCATGCTGGAACAGCAGTTAGAAAGGCCGCCGTCACCGGAGGAGATTGCCAAAGCCATGGAACTTCCGGAACATAAAATTGATGCTGCCTTAAAAATTTCTACCAAGTTTGTTTCGATAGATGCTCCCATAGGACAGGAGGAGGATACCAAATTTCTGGATCTTTTTATTCCGAAGGATACGGCCAACACCGATGAAGATTTGATGCGCGAATCGTTGGGTAAGGAGATTCAACGGTCGCTGGCAACGTTGAGCGAAAAGGAACGCGATGTTATCAATCTATATTATGGGCTGGGCGAAAAATCGCACGAATACACACTGGAAGAGATTGCGGTAAAATTTAACCTGACCCGGGAACGTGTGCGCCAGATTAAAGAAAAGGCCATTAGAAGGTTGCGAAACACTTCGCGAAGCAGGTTGTTAAAAGCGTATCTTGGACAGTAAAATTAATTTGATTTATAAAATAAAAACTTCCCCGATTACAGGGAAGTTTTTTTTATGGTACGAAATCAACCGTTAAAAATATTTTCTCAAAAAACTGAATAAATATTTGGAGATATATTTCAAATAGCTATTTTTGCAGACCGTTTCCGTGAGGAGACAAAAAGCCGCAAGGCCATCGGGAGAGGTGGGAGAGTGGCTTAATCCACCAGTTTGCTAAACTGGCGTACTCGAAAGGGTACCGGGGGTTCGAATCCCCCCCTCTCCGCAAAATAAAAAACCCGGCCATTGGCCGGGTTTTTTATTTGATGCTTCCGGTTTGAATAGGATGCGTGCCGTTTTATAACCTTATTTTCAGAATGTTTAAAAACCATCCGCTTACATGTCAAATACTTAAAATATTGCCGGGAATTTTACGGGATTGTATTCGTGCATTACACGATAGACTCTCTCAAAAACATCCTCTTCGTTGGGATTTGAAAAGTAATCGCCATCGGTACTATAGGCTGCACGGTGTGCATTGGCTGTTACCGCTTCCGGTTTGGCATCGAGATAATGGTATCCGTCCATCTCTTCAACAACCTTTTGCATCATGTAGGCGGTGGCACCTCCGGGCACATCCTCGTCAAAAAAGATAACCTTGTTGGTTTTCTTCAACGACTCAAGTATTACACCCGTTCTGTCGAAGGGGATGAGTGTTTGTACATCAATCAACTCAACCGATACACCCACGCTGTTTAAAAGTTGAATAGCATCTTGAGCAATTCGGATGCAGGAGCCGTAAGTTACCAGTGTGATGTCGGAGCCTTCAATTAGTACTTCGGGAATACCGACCGGAGTTTTAAATTTGCCTATGTTAACAGGCTTTCTCTCTCGTAGCCGGTAGCCGTTAAGCGGTTCAATGATAATAACCGGCTGGTCCGATTCCAGATAGGTATTGTAAAAGCCGGCTGCCTGGGTCATGTTACGTGGAACCGCCACATGGACACCTCTCACGGAGTTAATAACCATACTTAAAGGCGATCCGGAATGCCATATTCCTTCCAGCCTGTGGCCCCGGGTGCTGATAATCATGGGGGCTTTTTGGCCACCCCGTGTACGATAATGAAGTGTTGCAAGATCGTCGCTTATAACCTGCAATCCGTAAAGCAGATAATCGAAATATTGTATCTCGGCGATAGGTCGTAAACCACGCATGGCCATACCCAGCCCCTGGCCGATGATGGTTGCTTCGCGGATACCGGTATCAAAAATCCTCTCTTCTCCGTATTTATCCTGTAACCCTTCATAGGTTTGGTTAACGCCGCCAATTTTCCCTACATCTTCACCAAAGGCAAGGACTAGCGGGTTGTTCTTAAAGATAAAATCAAAGTTGTCGCGCAAAATCTCTCTCCCGGGAACAAACTCTTTTTCCTCGCTGAAATCCGGAGCAACAGGTTCAATGTTTAAAGCCGATTTTTCCGATTGGCTATAGAGGTGTGAGCTGTATCTCTCGCGACTGTCGGTAAATTCCGTTTCTATCCAGCTGGTAATTTTTACTCGCAATGAGTCGTGCGGAACACTGCAATTATCGCAAAGTTTCCAAAGAATTCTCCTGGCGGCAGAATAAATATCTTTACGAATGGGCTCGCCAATCTTTTTCAGGTTGTTTTTTATCTCCTGAATCTCATCGGTAGAAGCACAATGGCAACCGGTTGTTTCAACCATTTTTACAAAATGATCTCGTTTTTCAATGAGGGGAGTAATAAAGTGTTTCCAGGCATTTTTTCGGGCCTCCCTGGCACGGCGAGTGGCCACCTTTTCTATCTCATCCACCTCCGCAACAGTAGCAATTTTATTATCGATAATCCACTGTCGCATTTTCACTATACCGTCGCGGGCCGTTTCGCTTTCGAGTTGCTTTTTGGTTTTGTAACGCTCGTGGGAGCCCGAGGTGGAGTGTCCCTGTGGTTGGGTGCAACTTTGAATATGAA
>CAZKGB010000394.1:0-2704 GCA_964551935.1 uncultured Lentimicrobiaceae bacterium
CATCGTCAACCATCGAGGTTACTTTTAGTCCGTAAACTTTTCCGGTTCCGTTCATAAACTGCCATAAACCTTTGGCTCCCTTGTTAGAGCCTGCCCTGGGGTTTAGTGCTGACTCTACCACGGCAAGATACTTTAGCTCCAGCGGCATATCATACCGGTCGAGAATCTCTTCAAACATGGGAAAGTAAATTTCTGACAATCCCAAAACTTTTTCGGTTAGCAGCCGGCGTTTGTTGGCATAGAGGTTAATAAATGATTTCACCTCTTTGTTGTAGGTGAGTTCGATGGGGGTTTGTGTGTTTAAATCAGCAAGCCTTTTTTTAATAACTGAATCGGGAACAGATGGGGCAACATCGGGTTTGACACCTGCTGCCTGAAACCGGGTGCTGTCGAGCGTAAAATAGCGCTGGCTGTAAATTTTTAAAAAGGCCAGGCTGTCCAGCGCTTTCACTTGAGGCGAATCTTCAACAAGAAACTTCCCTGAAGTGTTTACAGGCTTTGAAGAATCTTGCTTTTGTTGAGCCTCAGCAAGTGTTGCCGAAAAAACGAATAATACTAGTAAAACTATATTGAAGTTACGATGCATACAGATAAATTTTTAGGCAAAAGTACACTATTCGCTTCGCCAAAGAGTAAGATTGACCATTATTAATAAACGAAAAAAAGTTAAAAACTCTTAAGCAGCAAGTTTATTGTTTGATAACTGATTTTAGCGCTGTTTATTTTTTTTAATTTCGGCGTTAATAAATTTAATCCCCTCGTTGTAGCCAATCTCAAATAGTTTGTCAGTATTGCTAAAGTCGATAATACCAACCCGGTTACCTAAAAACGGGTTAATCAGGTAGTCGCATTTATTTAACTTATTAATTACATTATTTTTAATGACTGCGCTAAAAACCCTTTCGGCAATAGCCACGGCATTGTACTCATCAGGGTGTTTAAAGTTGTTTACATGAACACCCAAAATGTAAGGATGTTTTTTAAGCAGGGGTTCAATAGGAAAATTGTTGTAAAGGCCCCCGTCGATATAATGATATCCGTTTATTATTGCCGGTTCGAACAGTAAAGGAATTGATGCTGAAGCTACAACTGCTTGATGCAGGTTTCCCGTGTGAAAAATATCTTCTTTACCTTTTTCAAGATTGGAAGCACAAGCATAAAATGGAATTTTTAGCGATTCAAAACTTTCACCGACTTCATATTTTTTAAACATTTTCAACAGCTCCGACATCGAAAGAAGGCCTTTTTTGCTCCATGCAAAATGAAAAAGTTTAATAAACCGCTGGCTTTCCATAATCTTTTTCATTTCCAGAGGGGTTATACCTGCACTGTAAAACACACCTACAATGGCTCCAATACTGGTTCCGGCAATCGCTTTTACTTTAATATTGTGTTCGTCAAGTGCCTGTAGCACTCCCACTTCGATAGCTCCTCTTGCGCCACCGCCACTAAGCACCACCGCTACTGAATTAATTGGTCGGTGGGTAAGTTTGTGTATCGTTCGTTTTAAAATATTCACTTTTTTATTTTTTAAAGTACAAATCCTGAAAATCAAAACTGAAATCAATATCGGGCGAAATGCCCTTTAGCGTAAGGCTTTGAGCCTCTCCCTTTTCGTTAAGGCAAAAAGTGGCAAAAGCATCGGCTTCCATGTCGCGATAGTTCCATTTTATAGCAAACGTGTTGGCGCGATAAAAAAACATTTTCCCTGTAAGTTTTGGCGAACGGTACGACCTGAACCATAAATCGCCATCTTTTTGGTAAACCTCGGCTTTTCCAAACCAGTCATCCTTATAAATACCAATAAACGCAAGGTTGTTGACAGGTACCTTTTTATTTTCTTCAACGGTTTTCCATACTTGCGATGTAACCGAGTCGGCCCTGTTTTTCCGGCTGCTAAAATATCCGGCATACTTTTCAACCCAGTGGTTGTTGTCGAGACCAAGATAGCTATCGACAACAGCTTGTGTTACCGAAGCAAAAACGCCGGCTCCATCGTTACTGGAATTGGTAAGTACCACCACGCCCAGGTTTAAATCGGGAATCATAATCACTTTCGATAGCATACCGGGCAGGCCTCCCGTATGCGACACGCTCATGTAGCCTTTTATATCTTTTAAAAACCATCCCAAACCATAACCGCTAAAATGGTTGTTATACCTTTTATTCGTTGAAGTTTTTGTTACGGTGTGAAGCGTCCACATGGCACGATGGCTTTTTTCTGAAAAAAGAGTTTGCTGCAAGCTGTCGCCGTATTTCCCGTTATTCATCTGGACAATCATCCATTTTGAGAGGTCGTTCACACTGGAGTAGATGGTGGCTGCTGCCCCGTTTATCTTTTCTAAATCCATTTGATAAGGTTTGATGGGGTGAGGTATGCCATTATTTACGGCGTGGGGTGTAGCCGTATTGCTTTTGTCGTTAATGGCCGCATACGAATAATAGGTGTCGGTTAGTGCGAGCGGTTCAATAATGTTTTTGGTTACAAAAGTATGCCAACTCATACCGCTAACCCGCGCAATAACTTCACCGGCTACAATGTATAATAGGTTGTCGTAATCGAACTTGGTACGGAAAGGGGAAACCGGTTTAAAATATTGAAAGTTGGTAAGAATATCGTGGATGGTGAAATCACCTCCCTCGGGAAAAATCATCAGGTCACCTGCTCCCAAACCCAGTCCGCTACGATGGGTTAACAAATCTT
>CAZKGB010000395.1:0-2697 GCA_964551935.1 uncultured Lentimicrobiaceae bacterium
AGCGGCAGCGCATGATATTCGCCAACATACTCTACCCAGCTGCCTCGCTGCTCTTTGTCAAGAACCATGTTGTAGCCGGGTTCATTAACATCGTATGCATTATGGCAACCGATGCAGGTTGGTGCCCACGAAGAGTGACAAGCGGAGCAGCTAACACTTTGATGGACATTATCGCGCAAACAGTTTGAAGCGGGAGGTTTTACATAGTGAAGTTTACCGTTGTTTTTTCCAACCAAAAACAGCGAATCGTTTTGCACGAAGGTGTTAATCAAAGGAACATGGTGCTTTTTTGTTTGCAACAACTTTTTTCCGGCGATACTGCCAAAGCGCATGCCGGCAATAATAGCTGATTCACCATCCAACTGCAAGGGGTTGATGATATCGGGTTTCGTGGTGTGGCAATCGGAACAGGCAACATCCTGCTGCTGTTCCTGATGTTGGTACCGTTTTCCGTCACCCATCAGCTCATAGGAAGTATGACAATCGATGCAGTCCATGCCCGCGGCATGATGGACATCATCCTGAACCTGCTTAAAAACACGACTTCCCTCCACCAATCTGTACCCGGGCATGCCAACCACCTCAGCCGGTTTAAAAGTAGTTTCGTGCCACCCCTCATAATTGGTTGATATCCTGCCGGAGCGACTATGGCAGCCAAAACAATGGTTGTTGGTAACCTTTAAATCAATCGAAGCGTGATGCAACAACCAGGCTGAGTCGTCTGGCATGTTAAGATGTGCAGCATGAGCCTTTCCGGCCTTTTCATCATAATTTAAATGGCAGGCCAAACAGCCGCCTCCCCTACTCTCTTCGGTAACAGGGCCTGAAGCCAGCTTTTCATTTCCCAGATGGCATCGCACACATAAGTTTTTAAGATGCTCATCGGCGGCCGTATGGTGGAGGGTGGCAAGGTCACCATCCCCGTCGGGAACAGATTGCTCATTAAACACATATCGGTCAACGTTTATCATCCCGGTCAGGGTTGCCATAAGCCCTTTATCCATTCGATTTACTATTTCAGGATGACAGTTGGCAGTGCCACATGAACGGCCGGCATTGGACAAGTTACCCGGAATCAGCATCATACCTTCGTGAGCCTCCTTTTTGTTCATTGAAAAAGGGTTGCCTCCATGGCAGGAAAAACAACCGATAACCGCCGGGTTGTGCGAAGCGGAAAACCCGTCCACGTTGTTGTGGCATATCAAACAGCTCTCCTGACGTCCGTCGATCGTGGGTGAAGTGGCTATTACACCGGCAAACTTATCCGACGAAAAGTCCGGTTTGCTAAAATGATAAGCATCGAAAACCTGATAGCCGTAACCTTGTTGCCACGGAAAAATCCTGCTCCAGTTTTCTCCCCTGAAAAACACACCATCGAGGGTTAACAGAGCATAAACAAGTGTCAAAACCAAAAGCAACCTGCGTGACGGGAAGTAGATACTGTACTGTTTAGATCCGGTCATATAAACCACCATCATAACAAAGGCCAACATCATCAACAGCCACTGCGGATGGCTAAACCAGTGCAACAAATCCTGTAAACCCAAAAAATACCAGGGGCCTTTTACCGTGGGATGGATATTATCGTGCAACGGAGCGTTGACAAAAAACGAAATAAAAAACAGAAATGCAACCGCAAACAGAGATGTCTTTATTTCAGGCCAAATCTTCCGGCTGTGTTCAAAAATGAATACCAATGAAATGATGGTAAAGGTTGCCGCATGATTGAGGTAGATCATTTGATAGCTGCCCGGTTTACCAAAAATAGAATAGGCCAACAGGTTTCCAATAAACGGGATTTCACCGGTAAGTTTCACCACAATCTGCCTTGCCTGTAAGGTGTCGGCATCACCACGCAACAAAAATCCGGTAAACATCACTAAAAAAACTATCAACAAACCCAAAGAAAGTCTGAACCAAACAGCCTGTTTAAGCCGAACCGGTTTCTTCACTTTAAAATGCTCGTACAAGTGTAACAGCAACAGCACCAGAAACAGTTGTGCGCTCCAGAAATGAACGTTTCTTATCCACGAAGCATAAGGGTTTACCAATAATATTTGTGAGATGGCTTTGTAAGGCTGGTTCACATCGAAAGGAATCATTAATACGATGCCCGAAAAAACAGCCATTAAAAACATGGCCAGACTCCATTGCCCGAATGTGGTTTCGTCAAAATATTTTTTCAGATGTTTCAATAGATTAAATGCCAATTAATAATACACCTTATACAACAGGCAGCACAAACTATCCCCGTAATGATAAAACAAATATAGTTACTATCGGCAAGGGATAATGAAAAAATGGAAATTCTTTCGCATGGCGATGAGGTTAAAGTTATTTAACCTGTCAGATTGATAAAAACCATAAAAGATATTTATCAACGAGCTTTGAACCGGCATCAAAAAATATCATCAATATTTTTCCAGTTAATGGCTTCAATACCATCACTGCGTTTCTGTGACTGGTTGCCGGCATAAACGAGATATCCTTTATTGTTTTCCGTTAGTGTTAACCAGTATCTGATTCCTTTGAAGAAAAAATCCTGAACTGTTTTATCCGATTTAATTTCAGTAGGTATTGAAATGTTATCATGCTCAATAATTGAAGTTGTTTAATATTCTTACAATGTAATAATTGAAAAAATCTGTTGTATCAATGCCTGCATCCGCATTTAAGAATAGACTGTCAATCGAGGTT
>CAZKGB010000396.1:0-2685 GCA_964551935.1 uncultured Lentimicrobiaceae bacterium
TAAAAAAAGGCAAGGTCAGCAAAATCAATATTAGCGCTGAAATATATCGATTTGGAAACATGGGGTGATGAGTTAAAGTATTTGTTAATTATGTGTATAAATAGATGAATGATTTCGATAGCCGGGCAGGTCTTTGTACCAATCAGGATACAAAATACCATCGGATTCGGCCCATTGGGCAAAATGGTTATAAACCGTGGTAATATCGTGTTTTTCGATAGGATACTCAAAAACTTCGGGAATGTTAATGGCCCATGGCAGATTATTCCCTGTTTTATAGTAATGGGTTGCTCCCTGACTGCCTGCATCCTCTCCGGTTCCAATTAACGACTGGTCAGCCAAAGCTGTTGGAGCATAGCCCGGGAGATGAATTTCTACTCCTCTGGTTTGATCTACAAAAATAAAAGGGTTAAAACTTCCAATATCAAGTTGTGTAAAGGTTACGGCACCCGGTGCAAATTCCATGTTAATTACTATGGTAGCCGGTTGAACATACGGAGCATAAATTTCCGTATTGACTCCTATTCCCCCTCCGGGATGAGGCATCACATCAAAAAAGTCGTCGTTTACAATAACAGTAGCCTGTGGCTGTCCACTTTCCAACCCATTACCGGCCAAGGCAACTATAGAGTTCGCTTTTAACACCGAACCGGTAGCACTTATAATATCATTGGACGAAACGGTTGGCAAAGTAAACCCGAAACCGTTATGAAAGTAGGCTCCTATGGCATAAATAGTAAAGGTTGCTTTTACATGTTCAACGATTTCCTGGGTATTTTTGGTTACTTCAAAATCATAGTTTACAACCAGGTCGTTAAAATCGTAATCGCCTTTCCATGGCCATAAATCTTCAAATGCCAGGGTGCCTTCGTGCTGAACAACCGGATTTGGGTTTCCGCCCCCGCCGCCACTGTTTCCGGAACAGGTGAAATAATTATGGTTGTAACCATCAAAAGCAAGATTAATTTGCTCGGCAGCATAGCCAATTTGATTGTAGCTGTATCCCGAAGTGGAACCACCACCTAAGGCTGTATTAGCAATAATCAGAACATCCTCAATGGTCATGCCTGCAAACGGGCCGGCAATGTATATTAAATTTTTCAGGTCGGTAAAACCATTCCCCAGATAGCCTGCTTCATTATACCCGACATTCATTACAGCGGCAACAATCTGTCCTGCCCAGTTTCCTATCCCGTTGCTATTAACAGGGTCAATAAGATTTTGCGATAACGGATTATCAGGTCCGCCTCCCGGCAAGAAGGTTTCAACAGCCGAAGCACCGGAAAAATGAATAGTATAGTTTGAAGGGTCACCAACATCCAATCCTGTCGGGAATACTGCCGCAAAATAGGCATCACGCACGGCCCCGGGATTATTACCATGAGCCGGAGCTCCCCATCCGCCTTGCGAATAAGTTAAAAAACCGGAAAGATCGCAAGGAACGGCTACACTTTTTTGTCCGCTTGTTAAGTCATAAAAAAGGTTGTTTCCTGTAAGTGAAACGGTAACAGGACTATATCCCGAAGTCTCGGAAAAGCTGAGCTGAAGTTTAGTAATATAGGATGGAATAGTAATTTTTGTTTTAATCTGATCGATTCCTTTTTCCGGATAACCTGTAAAAAATGTTCTCGAACCACTTTCGTTACCAATGGAAACAGGCAAAACCGAATTTGAGTTTGATGGCAAATTAATAATTACAAGGATGTCTTTCGTGGTTTTCCAGTTAAAGTCGTCGCTGACTATTAAATCGTTCATGGTGGCAACAATATGGTCGGAGTTGGCATCAACCGGAAACGTTTTATGACATGACGTAGCAATGAGTAAAAGCCCGAGAAAGAGTAAAATATATATTTTATTTTTCATAATCATGACCTCCTTTAGTCTTATGTGTGGTTTGGCCTCATCAACAAATATGCCAACACAACAATATCACACCTAACATGCTGTATTACAACACTTATACGTATTGATATTTTCAATTCCAACTTTACCCTCTTCCCCCTTCGGGAAAAAAAAACATTATTTCGGGAAAAACTTGCTTCTTCAATGCTTTGGAGATGGTTAAACAATTATTTAGTAATTTTAGAGCCAAACTAAATTATGATAGATTTAAGAAAATATAGTAAGGTATTTATCCCGTTGTTATTGCTGCTTTTTGGTTCGTTTACATTTATTGGAAACAGCAACCAGTCTCCAGAAACAGAAAGTATAACCAGAATAAAAAGAATTCACCGAACCATATTTTCTGTACCAAAAGGAGAAAAGGTTTATGATAACCACAATCTTATCTTTGACCAATTATCGCAATTCAATAAAAATGGCTTAATAAACCAAACCATTCAATACAAAGGTGATACTCTGTTTTCTTTTACCGACTTTTACTACGACACAAGCAATCTTCTTCTAAGCAGCAAGGAATACAACAGCGATAATACGCTCTATTTAACAATAAATTACACGCACGATAAAAAAGGATTTATTACCCGTGCCGACTACATCAGAACAAACCAAAAGCTTTTTGACAACCATCGGAACCCCGTGGAGGTAGAATTTGAAAAGTATTATCAAAATCTATATACCTACATCATCTACATAAATGATTTTATGGGTAACGTTTTAGAGAAACAGTATTATACTGCTGACCATAGATTATCGTTTAAATACACTTATAAATACGATTTCAGG
>CAZKGB010000397.1:0-2685 GCA_964551935.1 uncultured Lentimicrobiaceae bacterium
TTACTACATTTATACTTTTACTAATCCGAAATTTTATGTGGAGGTGCGTGATAACAAATTAATTAGGCTAATAAATTACTATGTCGATGATAGTTTAACTTTGTCAGATACTATAAATGACCAAGGGTTTTATTACATTACAACCGAAAAGCTTGCGGCTGGTAACCACTCGGCTTATTGTGTTGCTTACGATGAAAGGGGAGATTCCGTTGTTTCAGGCATGTTTATTTTAATGTTTTTACCGGTTATAAAATAGCTGATGCGTTTGTTGATTACGAGAAAAGTACTAACAGTGATTTGATTTTTGCTGTTTCTAAGGAAAAACTTTACCTGTTGGATGGAAACAGCGAGACCATGAGCAAGATTAACCTCCCGTTTGTAAACCCGTCTGCCATTGATTATGTGGCTGAGAACAACAGACTCTACATTGGGTTTAAGGACGGGCACCTTGTATATTACGATGTTGCTTCTCAGGAATATAGAACGGTAATCGGGTCAGGTTTCGACAATATTGATGACCTCGAGGTTGATATCAATATTAACAAAGCATTCGTGATAAAACATCATAAAGTTGAAATGGTTGATTTGGAAACATTGCAAGAAGTAACGAATTCAATTAATTTGGCTGCGGATGCTACACTGGATGTGGATAGAGTGAATAAAAAAATCGTTGCCGGGGGTGACCCTAGTTATAGTGTTGGCAATGTTTACAGTTTTAACTACGATGCTGTTGGTATTTATAATGAAGGGCAAGACGATATTGGTGGTTTTATTGATAAAATACTTTTGAGTCCTGATGGTGCTAACATGGTGCTAGTGTCTTACCATTATAATTACGGCTTTAGCGTTTATCGAGTAAAGGACTTTTCGTTTGTTGGTAGGTATGATGCCTTTAACGCGTCCGCGTGTTGTTATTCACGCGATGGGTCAAATTTTTATATTGGCCGCGATTTTGATGAAGGCATGATGGTTTATAATGTGTCAACTTTTGAAAAGATCACCTCTTTTAACTCATATGACAATCTTAATTATATTACCACTACCATGGATGATACCAAGTTAGTTCAATTTTCAAAGGAGTTTGGTAACAACGTGACATACTTGCTCTTTTGGCCTTTATAATCATGACAACTTTTTCCTAATGATGATTGGTTTTGTTGTCAAGTAGTTATTTTTATAAGTTTGTGCTTTATATTTTGTTGCCAACATGGACAATCAAGCCTCTAGTAATCGTTACACATCAGCATTTATAAGCCTGACCTTCCTCTTTTTCATGTGGGGGTTCATGACGGTGTTGAACGATATTTTGATTCCCTATTTAAAAGATGCTTTTGTGCTGAATCATACCCGTGCCATGTTGGTGCAGTTTGCCTTTTTTACCGCCTACTTCGTGGGTTCACTCATCTATTTTATCATCTCTTTTACCAAGGGCGACCCTATTAACAAGATGGGATACAAAAAGGGAATTATCATTGGGTTGTTAATTTCTGCATTGGGTGCTTTGCTGTTTTATCCCGCGGCACAATTTCATGTGTACGGTTTTTTTCTGTCGGCGCTGTTTGTTATGGGACTCGGATTTACTTTGTTACAAATTGCCGCTAACCCGTATGTGGCTATTCTGGGGCCGGAAAAATCAGCATCGTCGCGGTTGAACCTGGCGCAGGGTTTTAATTCGCTGGGAACCACCATCGGGCCTGTTATTGGAGGGTATCTGATTTTTACTTTTTTCAAAGACAGCACCGGCTCCGATGCAGTAAAAATACCTTACCTTGTTTTTAGTGGAGTTTTCCTTTTGATGGCTGTCTATATTTTTAAAACTCCACTTCCCAGGTTTACCCGGCCTGAAGATGAGAAAACAGGTTTTGGTGCATTGAAATACCGTCAGCTTGTTTTTGGCATGGGTGCCATATTTATGTACGTGGGCGGTGAAGTAAGTATTGGAAGTATGATGATTAGTTATCTGGGATTGCCCGATGTTGCCGGACTTTCAGAGTTGGATGCCAGTAAATTTGTGGCTTTTTATTGGGGAGGACAAATGATTGGTCGATTCCTTGGGGCAGTTTCGTTGAGTGATATCAAAAGCAAGCTGTTGAAGTATTTGTACATGGCCGGAATTGCCATGTCCTCTTTTGTCGTAATTGGCTTTTTGGATGGTTTTAATATCGCCCTCATTTATGGTGGATTTCTTATTTTAAACTTGCTTGCCTTCGCGATTGGTAATTCGTTGCCCCACCGAACGCTGTTTATTTTTGCTTTGGTGGACCTGGGATTATTAATTGTGGCCCTTACAAATACCGGCGCTATTGCCATGTGGAGTGTTGTCGGTATCGGCCTGTTTAACTCCATCATGTGGTCAAATATTTTCACCCTGGCCATTGCCGGGCTTGGAAAATATACAAGTCAGGGTTCCTCGTTGCTCGTGATGATGATTCTCGGGGGAGCCATTTTGCCGGTCATCATGGGCGCTGTTGCCGATGGTATCGGCGTTCATCTTTCGTTAATGGTACCGCTGGTTAGTTACCTCTATCTTGCCTTTTATGGAGCCAATGGTTATAAACCATATAGGATGTAAATGTTTTTGGTAATTACTTTGAAAAGAGTAGAAGTCATGAAAAAAATAATAATGGAGGATTGTTTTCATAAATTTATGATTTTGTCTGCTTCTTCGGTTTCGGTTTTTTTTTA
>CAZKGB010000398.1:0-2680 GCA_964551935.1 uncultured Lentimicrobiaceae bacterium
CTTCCCACAAAGCAAGGTCAACTCCCACGTTTATAGAGGAGCGTTCCTCCCAGTGCAATTCTTTATTGGGAATACGTGGAAAGGCAATGCCGTCAATAATTTTGTTGCCAAAAACATAGCGTTGCCCGGAAGTAGAAGTGGCATAATAGGAGTAGGGAGCCAAAGCAACATCGTTGCCGGCTTTACCAAAACCTGCCCGCAATTTCAACCTGCTGACAGCCGTTAAATTCTTCATAAAAGGTTCATTATCCACTTTCCATCCCATCGAAACAGACGGGAAGTTTCCCCACCGGTTGTCAGGTCCGAATTTTGTAGAACCCATTCTGCGAAAATTGGCTGTCACAAAATATTTTTCCGAATAATTGTAATTAAGCCTTCCGAAATACGACACGTAGCGTATGTCGCTTGCCAAACCAAACGATGAGGCCTCCTGATTTCCGGTGGCATTGTCGATATATATTAAATGCTCGGCTTCCGAAATAAGGTTGGAAGCGGTAACGCCAAACCACTCACCGTAGTTTTCCTCGGCTTCCATACCGGCCATCACTTTAAAATCGTGTTTATTGTATTGATGCTGCCAGGTAAGGTAATTGGTAAAAATCCAGTTTCGCCCCTGATAGTACGTGCGGGTAACAGATGTTTGAGCATTTTCTTCGCCCGTTTTAACAAAAAAGGTCGGCAGCCAGTTGTAGTTGTTACTGTGTTGCAGCGAAAAACCCAATTTTGAAGAAAAGGTAAAATCTTTTAGAAAAGTAACATCGGCAAAAAAGTTACCCCCCAATAAATACTCCTGTATCTCTTCTTTGGTTCGGTCGAGGTGGGCAACCGGGTTGTTAATGGTGTTCCATTTGGTACCTTCCCAACTGCCGTCCTCTTTGGTAACCCTCGTGAGCGGGTCGATGGCAATGGCTTCAATCATAACCGAATTCCATTCATCGTTTTCGTTAATGGGATGCAGTATGGAATTGGTAAACGAAATATTTTCGCCCACCCGCAACCACGATTTAAGACGGGCGCTGGTGTTAAGCCTGAAATTCAAATCCTGAGCATCCGACTTTTTTACAATTCCCTGTTTATCGTTATAATTGGTACTCATAAACCAGGTAATTTTATCGCTTCCTCCCGAAAACGATAAATAGTGATTCATGGAGGCCGCCGTGCGGGTTATGGCACTTTGCCAGTCGGTACCTTCACCCCAGGTTTGGTCGAGATCAGAAGGAATGGGCAGCCCGGCATTACTATAAGCTTCCGAACGCAGTTTAGCCCACTGTTTTGCCGTGGCTAAATCGAGCTTTTTATACATGGTTCCCCATGAAAAGTTGTTTTGGTAATTAATGCTGAGTTTTTGTTTGGTACCCTTTTTAGTGGTTACTAATATAACCCCGTTAGCACCTTTGGTACCATAAATAGCCGTAGCAGAAGCGTCTTTTAATATTTCCATGCTTTCGATATCCTGCGGGTTAACGCCCCCGTTGGTAGGAACCCCGTCAACAATCCAAAGTGGCGGTGAAGCATTGATTGAACTAACGCCCCTAATCATTATTTCCTGTTTACTACCGGGAGATCCGCTATTGGAAACTACATCCACACCGGCGGCCCTGCCCTGCATAATGGTAGCTAAATCCTGTTGATGGGTTTCCTGTAATTCATCTCCCGAAATAGAAACCAGTGCTCCGGTAACATCACTTTTTTTCTGAACCCCGTATCCAACTACAACAAGTTCATCAAGCTGTTTGGTATCAGTTTCAAGATAAATGGTTAGAAAACCCTCTCCTTGAATAGAAACATTTTTGGTTTTATATCCCACATACGAAACAACCAAAACAGCACCGGGCTTGGTTTGAAGTGTAAAACGTCCATCCAAATCACTGGCAGTTCCTTTAGAAGTACCTTTTATAAGAAGCGTTACCCCGGGAAGCGATTCCCCGCTTTCTTTGTCTTTAACTTCTCCCGAAACCGTGATAATTTGTGCCGACAGGTTGAATGAGAGCACCAAAAAGATAAACATTAATAATCGGTTCATAATTGCATTTTTCAATAAAAAACCCATTTCCAACTAAAAAATACCACCAATTAATCACACTCAAAAAAGCTAAAATTAGTTAGTGTATTTTTTACACTGACAAAAGAATACTTTTTTCTTCTAACTACCAAAAAAATATTTAACTTTTTTCAATTATTTTTTATATACCTATTATATAATGGTTTAAAAATCTTCTTTCACATACTTTGTAAACAAAAATAGTGTACATTTGCAAATTGTAAATAATACGCTTAGCTATGTCAAGAATAATTATTCCCAATATTTCGGTTGACTGTGTTGTTTTTGGATTTGATTTTGACCGGTTACATGTTTTACTTAATAAACGTGAATTGATTTCAGAATCGGGAGCGGTTATAATATCTGATTATACTTTAGCGGGGCACCATTTACTGGAAAATGAAAATACAGATGAAGCGGCACACCGAATCTTATATAATATAACCGGCTTCGACAACATCTACCTGGAGCAGTTTTATTGTTTCAGCGATCCAAACAGGCTTTCCAACGAAAAAGATATTATTTGGATTAAGCACCTTAACTTAAACATTGCTTCCCATGTTATTACAGTAGGTTACTTTTCGCTTGTTGACAAAAACAAACTTATTATCGATGCCAAACATCAAAATGCCCATTGGT
>CAZKGB010000399.1:0-2678 GCA_964551935.1 uncultured Lentimicrobiaceae bacterium
GCCTTTCTAACTGCTGTTCCAGCATGGAGGTTGCTTTTTTGATTTTATTAAGCGACCCGACCTGATTTAAGGGGAGTCTGACAATACGACTCTGCTCGGCCAATGCCTGCAAAATCGACTGGCGAATCCACCACACCGCATACGAAATAAATTTAAAGCCTCTGGTTTCATCAAATCGCTGACCCGCTTTTATCAACCCCAGGTTTCCCTCGTTGATTAAGTCAGGAAGACTTAGCCCTTGATTTTGATACTGCTTGGCAACAGAAACTACAAACCGTAAATTGGCTTTGGTAAGTTTCTCCAACGCCACTTTGTCACCCGTCTTAATCCTGCGAGCCAACTCCACCTCTTCGTCAGCAGTTATCAGACTTTCTTTGCCTATATCCTGCAAATACTTGTCCAGCGACGCTGTATTACGGTTGGTAATCGATTTGGTAATTTTGAGTTGTCTCATATTATTATTTTTTCGGGTTGACAAATTTATTTAAAAAAAATCTAAATAACAAGTTTTTTACAAGATAAATTCAAAAGAAATTTTAACGCCATCAGGATACATACCTTTTATTTTCACAACTTTACGTTTACTACTGTTGATAGCCCTGTTTAAGCTTGATTCGGAGTTTACAGCCAGGCCGTTTACGTTATATATGATGTATCCTTTGGATATTCCGCCTCTATCTAAAATCCCTTCTTTTACATCAACCACTTTAAGGCCGTTGTCAAGCCCTAAATTGGAGAGTTGATTATCGGATGCAGTTTGTAACCATGCTCCCAACACATCGTTATAAAACGAAGCGGAACTACGAACCAAACTGGTTGAATTATCACGCTTTTTGAGTGTTACCTGAACCAAATCACCTTCGTTATCGTTACCGTTCAGCTTAACCACCACTTTATCGCCGGGCCTGTATTGGCCGATAATTCCGGTTAACTCCGAGAGGCTGTTCACCGGCTTATCGTTGATGGCTACAATGATATCGCCCGACTTAATGCCGGCATCATCGGCACCGCTGCCATCCACCACGCCGGCTACGTAAACTCCCTGTAATTTGTCAATACCGGCCGATTGAGCAAACTCAGCGTCAATATTTCTAATTTGAACCCCTAGATAGCCTCGTTGCGTTTCACCATAATTTTTCAAATCCTCAACCACTTTTTTTACCAGATTAACAGGAATGGCAAATGAATAGCCTTCGTAAACTCCGGTGTGTGATGCGATGGCAGCATTAATACCTACCAATTCACCTTTTGCGTTTACAAGAGCACCTCCGCTATTTCCTTTGTTAACAACGGCGTCGGTTTGAATGTAGGATTCGATGGCTGAAGCTCCTCCCAAAATATTAATGTTCCGTGCTTTTGCGCTTACAATACCTGCCGTAACCGTTGATGTTAAATTAAACGGGTTTCCAACGGCCAGCACCCATTCACCAACTTTCAGCTTGTCAGAGTCTCCATAAGTTAAATACTCGTAATTGTCTCCATCCACTTTTATAAGCGCTAAATCAGTACTGGGGTCGGTACCCACTATTCTGGCCTCTTTTTCAGTTTTATCGTTAAACGTAACCATAATTTTATCGGCACCATCCACCACGTGGTTATTGGTAACAATATACCCGTCGCGCGAAATAATAACGCCCGAACCAAATGCTACAATGCTGTTGGGTTGATGCGGATAAAAGTAGTTTCTGAATGGGTCGAAAAAGTTATCATAATTTACCGGCTTAACCGATATCTCGGTTTTAATATGTACTACGGCATTCACTGTTTTTTGAGCAGCAGTGGTAAAATCCACCTGAGCTTCCGGCAGTGCCGAAGGCAACGACACTTTAGCGGCAGGAGTTTGCTGTTCACTACCCTTGAGCTCACTAACGTATTTCGTTTGATGCACCCGAAACGAATTGGCACCTTCCCGCGATTCGTGTTTAATAAAAAAATACATGGTTAAAAGCACCAATAAAGTACCGATAACGGCTCCTCCAAAACTTTTCAAAAATGTTCTCATGATTTTCTTTAATTTAAAGTTTACAATAACTACGATATTAAAACCGTTTTGTTGCAATGTTGTCGTTAAGAAATGTTAAGCTTAAAGCATCCCTATTTCTCACTTATTTGTATCTTGCACGCTCAAATTTCCTGCCACGGGTAAACCGGTTAACAATTTTTAAATTATGATGTTTGGTTTTGAAAAATATCATGGCAACGGCAATGATTTCATCATAATCAGCAACATGGATGATGATATAGCTTTAACTAAAAAGAAGATTCATCATTTATGTCACCGACGTTTTGGCATAGGGGCCGACGGGTTAATGCTGGTACAACGAGACGAGAAAGCCGATTTCAGGATGCTCTATTACAATTCGGATGGGCTGCTAAGTACCATGTGCGGTAATGGTGGCCGGTGTATAGCAGCTTACGCTTTGGCTCACAAGCTAGCCGGCAAACAGATGGCTTTTACTGCTGTGGACGGGCTTCATCGTGCAGTTATCAACTCTGTTAACAGCGACAATTCCCTCTTCGACGTATCTCTTGAAATGAGCCCGGTGAACGAGGTGGTTGAAAATGAAAATTGCTATTTTTTAGATACAGGTTCTCCTCATCACGTGGAGTTTGTAAAGTGTGCTGATGAGATTGATGTCCTATCAAAAGGAAGTGAAATAAGAAATAGCAGCAAATAC
>CAZKGB010000400.1:0-2670 GCA_964551935.1 uncultured Lentimicrobiaceae bacterium
CAGGTATAATAACAAAAAGAATATTTTTTTATAAAACCTCATGTAGCATCCATAGTTATTATATAACCCTATCTTTCAGAAATAGGAGGCTAAGTTAAACAAAATAGAGAAGCCAATACTCACAAAACAGTTAAACCAAAGTATCATTTTTATTTCACTGAATAACTGCCACTTAATCTTCTCTCGAAACGTTTTGTGATAAATTAATAATTCTATCCTGTTCTTCCGTAGAAATTAAGTTGTTAATATGGTAATTGATTTTGGTAAGATTGATATTTAAAGAAAAGCATTAACCATTACTTCATCCAAAAGATGGTATTTATTTAACGCATCGGCAAAAACAAGACGGGTAGAGATATTCACTGCTTAGTTCAAGCAAATAGCCTTTGGCACCCTCATATCTTCGAAAGCACTTTTAAAATAATTGTCTTCATCTGCTCACCAAAACTATTATGATCAAAATTTTCGGAATTCAGTATCATCTCAATATTTAACGTTACAGGAATACCCATGTAAAGCCTTGCCAGGTTTTCAACATTGATGGTGTCATCCCAAATACCTTCGGCAAAACCGTCTTTGATAATTTTTGTAAAATACTGTTTTTGTGATTTATAAATCTCATTCATGGTTTGTTTTAAACCTTCATCGTTTTGATACGAAGCTTCGGTAAACAAAATCAGGGTAATTCCTTTTTTTTGATATAGATAGTCGAGTGTGAACGTGATGTACTCATCTAACCGTAATTGAGGAGCTTTATCTGATTCGGCAATGCTTTTTAAACGACTGACCATTTCAAGGTTTACATCCCCGATAATATCCTCTATCATCGCTTTCTTGGTAGGATAATGACGGAAAAGAGCCCCCTCGCTAACCCCTACTTTTTGAGCGAGATAACGTGTTGAAAGTTTATGCATACCTTCGGTAAAAACAATGTCTAAGATACTCTCTTTAATCTCTTCCCGTCTTTCATCACCTGTTTTACGAACTCTTTTAGTGACCATAATTTGCTAAATTAATGCTGTTTCTCTAAATATTTTTATTATCAACGTGTAAATTTGCACAAAAACCTTGTTCCCGGATTTCATTTTGTTAATTTTGTTTTATTTGGTGGCTTTTGCAGCCGGTTTTATCTTTTTGGTATCTACCATGTAGGCAAACATCGGGACGAATATCAACGTGAGCAGGGTTCCGATGAGCAACCCGCCAATGGCCACATCCGCCAGCGGGCTTAACCGTTCCAGACCCACGGCCTGTTCCAGTGCAATAGGAATCATACCTGCAATGGTACCGAAAGCGGTCATCATAACCGGGCGGAAACGTACCCTCACACTCTCCACGGCACTTTCGTATGGCGACTCTCCGCTTTCACGGTATTTCTGGTAAAAGTCTATCAGCAAAACCGCATTTTTAATAATAATACCAAACAGCAACAGGATACCCAGCATACTTGGCAAACAGCTTGGTTTGTTGAACAGGAGCATGCCCCAGGCGGCACCAATCATCGATAGCGGCAGCACCACAATCATGATAAGCGACATACGAACCGAACGATAAATGGCAATCAGGGTCATGGTAAGTACCAGAATACCCAACGCGATGGCTTTGATCATTCTTTGGAAGCTGTCGTCAATTTGAGCAATATCACCTTCCTGGGTAAATATAATATCTCCGTTTTTGGCTTTAATATCTTTTAAGGCAGCTTCGGCATCAGCGGTCAGGTGCGTGATAGGCCTGTGCGAACGATACCCGTTCACGTCAAGACTATAAAGCATCTTGTCGCGTTCAATTTTGGCATAAGTAAGTTTTTTTGAAACTTTAGCCAGCGTTTCCAACGGAACTTCACCCATCTTGGTTTTAATAGGTAAAAGTCGTAATGTTTGTACGTTTTGGCTAAACTTCCCTTTCAGATAAAGCCTTACGGGCTGCGTGTTGAGCGATTGCAGGTCAGCATTCAACCCGACAATTTGGCCTTTCACAGGTATCTGCATGGCAATCTGAAATGGTGTAATGCCATAACTTAGGGCAGTATTTTCGTTGATATCCAAAACAATTTCGCTAAAATCCTTATCCCAGCTTCTGGAAACGGAAGTTAACCCTTTTACTTGCTTAATGGCATCATCCACGGCATAAGATTTTTTTGCCAACCCGTCAACTACCGGCGATTTCAATCTTACATCCAACGAAGCTTTGATGGTTGAAACGGCCGTTGCACCAAAATCAAAGACATCCACTTTTTTTGCACCTTCCAGATTATTTAACTTATCCCTCAGGAGATCTTCAATTTGCCACATGGTTTTATCTCTGCTAAAGCGATCGACACAGTTTATGGTTATGGTGGCTTCGGCAGGCAGGTTACCACTTCCGAGGCTCAGCACACCGGCTTCGGTACCAAAAGCAACAGAACTTTTTTTAGCCCAGGATTGTTTCTGTAACCATTCCAGGAAGGGGACAATTTTCTTTTCAGCACTATTTACGGTTTCATTCGAGCTAAAAGCAATTTGTGCTTTAATAATTCCCGTATCCATAGGAGGCATGGCATCTCTGCCGATGGTTGGCATAATACTTTTAACACTCACGATAAGCAACACGATAACCCCTGCCGTCAACAGCGAGCGTCTGAGCACCCGATGCCCGGTATTGGAGAATTTGATAACACTAACGTAAGGTTCC
>CAZKGB010000401.1:0-2659 GCA_964551935.1 uncultured Lentimicrobiaceae bacterium
AAGCAGACTGTCGTTGTTGCCATAGATAATATCATTTGGAAACTGAAGCAACTTTTCGACAGGATTTGGATAGATATTCAGATTCTCCATTATTCTCTTTTCAGAAATGGCATTTATCCATCCGCTAAATAACCACAGGTAGGCTTTTTGAAACTGCTCTCTCCATAATTTTTCATTATGCTGTCCGCCGGCAATTACATCGGTAGTTACATCGTCGCTGTCAAAACCAACGTCAACCAATAAGGTGGCCATGTTGTTCATGTCCTGTACGGTTGAGGAACCTTCGTGATCACCGCACATAAGATAAAACTTTACATCGTGTTGTTTGCCTGTTTCTTCGGTAAAAGAATAAACGGAATCAGCAAACCAATACGAGGGTGAGAAAATACCCGCTTTGCTAAAAATATTCTGGTACCTGACTGCTCCATAGTGTGAAATAAGGCCCCCCAGCGAGCTGCCCATGATGGCCGTGTTTTCGCGATCGGGAAGGGTCCGGTAGTGCTGATCGATGTAAGGCTTTAACGTTTCGACCAAAAAATTCATATATGCTTCCCCCTCGCCACCTCCGTATTGAGGGTTACTCCAGGGGGTATATTCGTCAATTCGGTTTGTACCTCCGTTGTCGATTCCAACTACAATAGGGACTTTTACACCACCCTCCGCCAACGCATTCAGGGTTTCGTCAACTTCCCATTCGCCGGCATAGGAGGTTTGCTGATCGAAAAGATTTTGCCCGTCGTGCATGTACATTACCGGATAGTTGCTGTTTGAATCGTCATATCCGGGTGGAAGATAAATCCATATCCGGCGGGTTCGGTTAAGCTGGGGCATAAAAAAATCATTGGAAACAATATAAACATTTTCGGCTGCCGTTGAACCGCTTCCGCCGCCGTCGTTACGCCAGTTATAAACTACCGTGTGAACCGTATCGCCATTGCCAAAAGTAAAAACACGATTCTCTATCTCTTCGCCATCACGGCCTTTTTCAACTGTTTCCCAGCTGCCAAGGGTGAATTTAAAAGCAAGTTCTGTTCCCTCGGACTGAGCATCCAGTGTTATTTCATATAGGCCGTTGCTGTTTTTCCGGAGCATCATCGTGCTGTCACCAGGATTCCACCCGTTGAGATTACCGGCTAAAAACAGATGACGGTCAGCGGGGGTATATTCAGGTATTGAATCTAAAATAAAGGTAACCTGTGCCGATGTTGTTGTAACCACAAACATCAGCAGCAGGAGCAGAAAATTTTTATTGGTCGTCATACATCGAACGTCTTACACATAATTCAACTCAACAAGACATGATTTTATTAATTGCCAGGTATGTTCAATATTGTGGTCGAGACCCACGCTAAATCGCACTAAACCAGGCGACAGCCCCATCTCCTGCTGAATATGTTCGGGTACTTCGGAGGAGGTGCTTTTACCTGAGTTAGAAAAGAGTGTTTTAAAATATCCCAGGCTAACTGCATGGTAACCAACGCCTTTTTCCTGCATTAATTCCATAAAGGGAGCTGCTTTTTCGGCTGTACCCAAATCGATGGCAATCATGCCGCCAAAGCCAAAGTCAGGGTTTCTAATTTCGTTAAATAATTCAAAATTGGGATGTGTTGGCAATCCGGGGTATACAAATTTTAATCCGGCATCTTTAAATTTAAGAGCAAGGTACATGGCATTTTCGCTGTGTTTTTGCATGCGGATATGCAGCGTTCCCAGGTTTTTCAAAATCATCGAAGAACGCAAGGGGTCAAGCACCGGCCCCAACAGCATGGCCGTGCCGTCGTTCACACTGCTGATGTCGTTGATAAACTCTTCGGAGGCACAAATGGCTCCGGCTACCATATCGTTTTTGCCATTGATAAATTTGGTCATGCTGTAAACAACAATATCAGCTCCCAGTTGCGCCGGAGCAATTATCATCGGCGTAAAAGTGTTGTCAACCACCAGCTTTATATCGGTTCCCTTAATAATCTCTGCCAAGGCAGGGATATCCGAAATTTGCAACATGGGATTGGTCATGCTCTCGGTATACAGTACCTTGGTATTTGGCCGAATGGCTTCGCGAATGCTGTCGTGGTCTTCGATATTGACAAAGGTTACGTCAATGTTGAACTTTTTCAGGTAGTTGTTTAAAAAGGCAAAGGTGCCTCCATACGTGGTAACACTGGTAATGATGTGGTCGCCGCTGTTGCAAAGCTGAAGCAGTGTGGTTGTAATGGCTGCCATTCCAGAACCTGTAACCCAGGCTAACTCGGTGCCTTCCATGGCTGCGAGCGCATCTGAAAGATAACGATTGGTTGGGTTCCAATGCCGCGAATAGAGGAAGCAACCGGGGGCTTCACCATGAAAAGCATGAATCATCTCCTCCTCTGACATAAATGTAAAGGTGGCCGAGTCGGTGATGGATGGATTTACACCGCCAAATTCTCCAAACTGTTTTAGATTCTGTATGGCTAATGCCGGATCATGTTTTTTTGACATTTTACTGTTTTTTTGGTTAACAGCACAAAAATAATCAACAATGATTACTTTCGCTCTGTCAATCTCTATTTAAAATGGATTTGAATATTAAGCATTTTTCCTTTTGGAGTCTTCTGTTTTCAGTGACGATAATACTCTTTCTGTTGGTTAATTTTGTTTGGCCTGACGGGAAATATCGCAA
>CAZKGB010000402.1:0-2657 GCA_964551935.1 uncultured Lentimicrobiaceae bacterium
CTGCAATCTGCAATCAGAAGTGCCTAAAGTGTGGAGTTTGGAGTGCCTAAAGTTATGAATAAATCGTAAATCAGATTTTGAACTTCTAAACCTCAAAATCTCCAATCACAAATGAATTACTTCATCGTACGCATCGGCAACAGCTTCCATAACGGCTTCCGACATCGTTGGATGCGGGTGAACCGACTTAATAATTTCTTCGCCGGTAGTCTCCAGCTTACGAGCCACCACAACCTCGGCAATCATCTCGGTAACGTTTTCACCAATCATGCTGCATCCCAGCCATTCGCCATACTTGGCGTCAAAAACCACTTTAACAAAACCATCTTTTTTACCGGCAGCACTGGCTTTTCCGGAAGCAGTAAACGGAAACTTACCCACTTTAATTTCATAACCGGCTTCTTTTGCCTGTTTTTCGGTCATGCCTACCGAGGCGACCTCGGGTGAAGTATAAGTACACGCCGGGATATTACCATAGTCAATAGGTTCTACATCAAGGCCGGCAATTTTTTCAACACAGGTAATTCCCTCGTGTGAGGCAGAATGTGCCAATGCCGGACCTTTAACAATATCACCAATGGCATAATAGCCATCTACATTGGTTTTGTAAAAATCATCGACCAGCACCTTGCCTTTTTCGACGGAAATACCAACCTCTTCCAAGCCAATTCCTTCAAGATTGGTTTCAATACCCACCGCAGACAGCACAATATCCGCTTCCACCTCAACATCGCCTTTTTTAGTTTTGATGATAACTTTACAAACATCTCCGGTAGTATCTACTTTTTCAACACTGGAATCGGTCATAATTTTCATCTTAGCCTTTTTAAACGAACGAGCAAGTTGTTTTGACACCTCTTCGTCCTCCAAAGGAACTATCGTTGGAAAGTATTCAACCAATGTTACCTCTACACCAAGACTGTTATAAAAATAGGCAAACTCCGAACCTATCGCGCCCGAGCCAACCACTACCATCTTTTCCGGTATCTTTTCCAGTGTCATGGCTTGCCGGTAACCAATAATTTTTTTGCCATCGATGGGCAGATTGGGCAGCTGACGGGCTTTAGCACCTGTAGCAATTATAATATGATCAGCCTCATATATGGTAACTTTACCTTCAGCGTCAGTTACTTCCATTTTTTTTCCGGGAAGCACCTTACCAAAACCATTAATGAGGTCAACTTTATTCTTTTTAAAGAGGTATTGAACTCCTTTACTCATTCCCTCGGCAACACCGCGGCTTCGTTTTACCATGGCAGGCAAATCGGCAGTGATATCTCCTCCGATGCTAACACCATACTCAGCAGCATGTTTGGAATAGTTAAAAACCTGGGCACTTTTAAGCAACGCCTTAGTAGGAATACATCCCCAGTTTAGGCAAATACCGCCAATTTCGGCTTTCTCGACAACAGCTACCTTTTTACCAAGTTGCGATGCACGGATAGCAGCCACATAACCTCCCGGGCCGCTACCTAGAACAATAATATCATATTTCATTTTCTGTCTTTTTTTATAAGTGTCGCAAAAATAGCTATTATCAAGACATGAAACTTATTATTTTTAATCTTTTTAAATAAGTTTATTTGTAAAACAGAATAAATTAAAACAGCAATAAACCGGTCAACACAATTTTTAAAATGGGATGAACTAATACGCTATCTTTGCAATATGATATTAGTAACAGGAGGCACAGGCTTTGTAGGTTCTCATCTACTCTACCATCTCACCCTTTTGGGCAAAGAGGTAAGAGCCATCAGGCGAGAGGGTTCTTCGTTAGATTTAGTAAAAAAAATCTTCTCCTATTACACTGACAGGCCTGATGAGTTATTATCAAAAATTGAATGGGTTGCTGCTGACGTGCTTGATCTGTTCTCTTTGCAGGATGCCTTTCAAGGAGTTGCAGAAGTGTATCATACGGCAGCCGTGGTTTCGTTTGAACCCGGAACAAAGAAACAGATGTTTCACACCAATGTGTCGGGAACGGCAAACGTTGTTAACGTGGCACTGGAGAAAAAAATTTCCAAACTATGTTACGTGAGCTCCATCGCTGCTTTTGGAAGATCATCGGATAAGAAGCCAATTACTGAATCTACTCATTTTTCAAGCTCTGAGAACCCTTCAGCCTATTCCATCAGCAAGTTTGAAGCCGAACGTGAGGTTTGGCGCGGAATTCATGAAGGATTGAATGCTGTTATTGTGAACCCGTCGGTAATACTCGGTCCCGGCGACTGGAGTGCAGGCAGCGCCAGACTTTTTCAAACGGTTTACAAAGGACTAAAATTTTACACCAAAGGGGGGAATGGTTTTGTTGATGTTAACGATGTTGCCAGAGCCATGATACTTTTAATGGACAGTGATGTGTCGGGCGAACAGTTTTTGATTACTGCCGAAAATGTAAGCTACCAACATCTGTTTACCATGATGGCGGCGGCCTTGAAAGTTGAAGCGCCCAAACATGAAGCGGGAGCCTTGTTAAGCGAGTTGTATTGGAGAGGCCAAAAAGTTAAGTCGTTTTTTTCCGGGAAAAGCCCCACTGTTACTAAAGAAACCGCTTATACCGCACAGCAAGTGTACCGATACGATAATGGAAAATTTTTAAAGCGTTTTGATTTTCAATACCTACCTGTCAAAGAGTCAATTAACAGGACCGCTGAGCT